>JBIIDY010000150.1:0-3416 GCA_044238065.1 Limisphaerales bacterium
TGTTGTAATTTTGTATCAAAATCCATTGACTAACGATAATTATATGTTAGGTTATAATGTGGAATCTAAAACAAGCGGAATCAATCAATTAGCTAATGAGCAGGGTTTATTGAATTATCAAGAATATATATCAGTCTATAGAAGTTTGCGAACCAAAAGCTTGCATGAAATCATCAGTTCTCTTGTTCATTAAATCATCAAACGAAACAACGTCATTTAGTAATTTTATTTGCTCATCTGTAATAGTAGAAACATCTTCTATACTACATAACTTAGCATAAAAATCTATGATTTTAAGATTTGGCATTAAAACAAATACAGAACCTTTTAAATGTGATTTTGTTTCTTTGTATATTTTCGCAGCATCTCCTTCCCCCATATTTTCAACCAAGTGATCCAATATTTTTTTATTATCAAATGTACTTTTAATTGATTTAATTAGGATTATATTCAAATCACTAGTATTACCAAGTGGAATAAGGAATTTATTTTCTTTTTTATTTTCATCTGCCATAATATTTTTTGTATTTATTTTTGAAATACCCTATTGTATTCTAAAGATTTATTTTTGACAACTTTTGCCCTAAAAAAACAAACCACAGCCAAATTTGACAGAAACAGAATAAAATTCCACCTTGATATTTGATCCATTTTAATTCATCATTAGCTTTTTATCGTCATTTTATCATGATTTTAAAGTAACGCAACTGACTATTTTTCGTATTTTTTTTGATTCAAATTAATTTTTTTCATTTTTCATTTTATTTTTATGGCTATTAGAAAGGCAATTTTCGTCGTCGCAGGTTTTGGCACCAGATTTTTACCCATTACCAAGTCCGTTCCCAAAGAAATGCTCTCCATCGTAGATAAGCCAATTATCCAGTACCTCGTGGAAGAAGCGGTAGAATGCGGTATTGAGGACATTATTTTTGTAACGGGCAGAGGCAAAAACAGCATTGAAAACCATTTTGACAAAAGCTACGAGCTGGAGCAAACTTTGGTTGAAAAAAACAAGCAAGAACTCCTAGAGGAAGTGGAAAAAATTTCCAAACTTGCCAACTTTGCGTATGTCAGGCAACCGATCCAAAAAGGTGATGGACACGCTCTTTTGTGTGCCAAGCCCTTCATTGATCCCAACGAGTCCGTGCTAGTGGTTTTCCCAGATTATCTGATGCCCAAAACGAACAAAACTTTTGCTAAAATGATCGAAATGCACCAAAAAACTCGTGAAATTGTGCTGGCGACGGACTTTGTGCCGATGGAAGAAGTTAGTAAATACGGAGTTTTGAAATTCAAGTCAATGGAAGATGGTGAAAACAGTGAAAATGTAGAATTGGAAGGTTTTGTGGAAAAGCCATCGTTGGAAAATGCCCCCAGCAACCTCATCAACAACGGCTACGCAATTATTACCCCAGAAGTCTGGAAATATCTGGAAAATACCGAGTCAACAGCTGGAGATGGTGAGATTAGGGTGGCAGATGCTTTTGTAAAACTCTTGGAAGATAACAAAAAAATCTTTGCCGTCAAACCAACTAAAAATGGCTATGATTGTGGAACCAAAATCGGCTTTCTCAAGGCAACGGTAGATTTGGCACTGGAAAGAAGCGACCTTAAAGACGAATTTTTAGCTTTTTTACAAGGCAAGCTGGACGGTTAGGGTAATATAATTTTAAATACACTAAATATTTCTCAAATGCCCAAAAAATCTTTCTCAAATCAACCATTATGGATTTTAATTATTGGAATATTCGTTTTTTTTGTTATTTTACTACTTGATAATTCTGTAGTACAAAATAGCTTGGTGGATGTTTTACAGTTAGCTGAGAGTTCTACCATTTCCAAAACTCCCAAAGACGACAAAGTAGAAAAAGTCCAAGTCAATCGGGCGGTAGATGGGGACACCGTGGAGCTAATGGATGGGCGAAAAGTTCGCTATCTTAATGTGGACACTCCGGAAACGGTCAAATCTGGCACTAGCGTCAAGTGTTTTGGCCCAGAAGCCAGTGAATTTAACAAAAAACTGATGGCAAAAGGTCGGGAAATTTGGATGACGTCGGACAAAGCCAAGACTGATCGTTATGGTCGTGAGCTTCGTTTTATTTTTCTCAAAGAGTCGGAAACTGGGGATGTGGGTAAAAGTGTCAACGCAACTTTAGTTAAAATGGGTTTTGGCCAGGCAAAAATGTATTCGCCAAATACAACCTATAAAAAAGACTTTGAAAAATGGCAGTTTGAAGCACAGCAAAAACCAGTCGGTATTTGGAAAAGTTGCTCTAATCCTTTTGCTGATTGATTTTATCATTAAATCCATTTCTCGAACTTCTTTTGATTTTTACTTGAAAAATAAATCTCTGGCAAGTTTTTTAACAGCTGAAAAAAATACAGTTTCAAGCTACTTTATCAAGGAATTCTTTTTATACCCAAAATCCATACCAACTTGTACTAATTAATTCATAATTTTCACATCATTACGAGTATAGCTTTTCCGTCATTGCAAATGAGTGTAACGAATGGGTAACCAAAGAGAACATAGGCTAACGAAGCAATCTTTTAAGATCCGACCAGCTTTTAGTTGTAATTGTTCTTACCACCAGATCACTTCATTTCATTCGTGATGACACTGTATTATTTCATTCGTTATGACAACTTGTAGTTTTGCTTTTTAGCGTAATTCTCTGTGTAGTCTATTTCTACGTGATGACACCTTGGCTTGTTTATATAGCCAATTCCTGTTAAACCTTTACAAAAAGTAAAATATTTTCTACAATTTTAGTATGTCTCGCTACAGCAACGATTTGAGGTTAAAAGTCATTACTTTTTTCAAACAAAACAGCTCAAATAAAACACCAATTTCTTCAAAATTATAAACCTGTAAAATTTTTGGAATTTCCAGACCTACTTTAGATTTTTGCCTTAAAATAGAGGAAATAAGACAAGCTGACCCAACAAAATTATTTTTCGTGGACGAAGCCGGCATTGAGCAATATATTTACAGAAAATACGCCAAAGCCAAAAAAGGACAAAGAATTTTGGGCAAAATTAGTGGCAAAAGATACGTCCGAGCTAGCATCATTTCCGTATTATACTCAATCCCAACTCAAAGTTGACAAAATAAATAAAACTACAAGGACTTTTTATCTTTATCGCTATGTTTCTTTATGGTCAAGATGTAAAAGTTGGTATGGGTTTGGGTATAAATAGCCACAAACGGCTAGTTGCTCCACTTATTTTTAACCAAACTGCCGATACCGATTTGGTGTTGTGGTGGGTGGAAAATATGCTTTTGAATGAACTACCCAAAAATTCCACCATAATTTGGGATAACGCCAGCTTTCACAAGTCTAAAATTCTTCAAGAAATACTGGAAAATGCTGGCCACATTATGATTTTTCTGCCAGCTTACAGTCCAGATTTGA
>JBIIDY010000151.1:0-3354 GCA_044238065.1 Limisphaerales bacterium
ACATTTTTTTAGTCAGTTTGAAGAGTATGAAATTTGTATTTTCTTTGTAATTTAGAGATAAACTGGATAATTTAATGTTTGGAAAAGTTTTGACTTTTTTGTAAATGTGTAATAGGGATTGGCTATAGACTGAATAAAATAGCTAAAAGATTTAATTTAATTTGTGGAATTTGTAACCTAAAAAATGTTTAACGCAAGAGGTCTATTTCATTCGTGATAACCATAACTTCATTCGTGATAGCACCAGTCTTGATTTTAGTTTTTCAAAATCACTAAGTGCAAGTTAATGTGGGTTTGGGTATAACACAAAAACCTCCCACCATCTGCTACGCTTCTGTTTGCCATGCTTCACTTGACCTCTTCGTTCCCGCAGGCATTACTAGTATTGCCAAAATATCGTTCAATGCAGGCCTATTATACACTCAAATTCTCTATTAAATCTACTGCTATTTATATCTTGTATAGCCAACACATAATACACCTTTACGAAAAAGTAAAAAACTCACAAAATATTAAATTACTCAGTTTATGCTTAAACAGCAAAGTAAATATAAAGTTCATATTTTTTTAAACTGACGAAAAAAGTGTACAGTTTTGATACGGCTTGACTATATTCCTTCTAGGTTGAGATTTTTTAGTTATTTCTAATAATTTTTTGAAACAAAAAACCTCCTAAAAAAGAGGTGAAAATTAATTTTTTATTAAGCTCAGGTTATTTATTTTTTTCCAGCGGCAGCAGCTGCGGCAGCACCTTTTTTAACACCGTATTTAGAACGACTTCGGTTGCGAACTACACCAAATTTTGGAGATTTGCCCACACCTGCACAGTCAAGCTTACCACGAACAATATGATATTTTACACCTGGAAGATCTTTGACACGACCACCACGAATCATAACCACAGAGTGCTCCTGCAAGTTGTGTCCCATACCTGGAATATAAGCCAAAACTTCCATTTTGTTGGATAATTTGACTTTGGCAATTTTACGAATCGCAGAGTTTGGTTTTTTTGGCGTCATTGTGTAGACCTTGGTACAAACTCCTCTTTTGAAGGGATTTTTGCTATCCAAAGCCCTGCTTTCGCTACTTCGCCAGTTGCGTCCAAGAGCGGGTGATTTAGTTTTGGTTACATCTTTTGTGCGACCTTTACGAACGAGTTGATTAATAGTTGGCATAAATATCAGAAAAAATTGTCAAAGAAAACTTACAAAGTGTAATTTCTTGGATGGATTGTAAATATAAATAAATCAAAATAATTCAGGAAAAATCTTGATTGTATTAGGGATAAATACTAATAAAAGTAGTCAAAATAAATTATCTAAAATTGTCAAATAATTCTTAAAAAATAAGTTTGGAATTGACAAAATTAACCAAATCAGCGTATTTTTGGAAAACTCACAATATGCCAAGCGAAAACCCGCAAAACCCCGACAATCTCCCAGTCATTGTGGAAAATTCCTTGCACCGAATCGCCACCACAGTCAAACTATATCAGGAGTTTAAAGAGCTTGGACAGACTGAATTTGAGAGGATTTATAGTAATATGCCCTCATCAAGCCTAGAGGGAGCTTGTTACGAAAGATACTACAAAAATTATCAAAAATATGGAAGAACTAAGCCTTTTGAGCTGCTAAATTCCCCTCTTGAGGGGTGGACTGCGAAGCAGGACGGGGTGGTTCCTTTGGAACTTGGTGAATATCTAAAAGTAGATTTAGAAACCGACAAAACAAAACCAGAAAATGATCCAAAAAGAAAGATCGTAACTAAAATTTCAAATGAAAATCTGAAGTCTTTTTACTGGAAAGAGTGGAGTTTTATGGAGGATATTTGTAATTATAATGGTACAAATATTACGTGTTATTTTTTTAAAATTAATCTTGCAAAAATCGTTATTAATAAAATTGTAAATTCTAAACTTCCTGATTGTCGAGTATTAAAAACTGACATGAATGCAAGTTCCCATTATTTTGAACAATCACTAATTTTATCCAATTGTGTTATAGAAGACGATGCTAATTTTAATTTTACTAATTTTGCGAAAGAAGTTAAGTTTTCAGATACTAAGTTCAAACTTTTTAGTTCTAAACAATCAAATTATACTTATTCATATAATGTTTTTGCATTTCCAGAAACAACATCTATAAACTTTGAATCATCTGTTTTCTTTGACAGGGAGACGATTTTTTGGCTTTTTGAAGAAAAATATAAAAATTTAAATTTTAAAGACGTTGTTTTTAATTATGATATAAAATTTTTTGGTCGCGGTGGTGCTAACATAATTGAAGCTACTTTTGATAGTGTTAAAATTAACCCTCAAAGTAAATTCATTTTTGATAAGATTAACTTTGGTGAAAACATATTATTATCTAACATTAATTTTCCAAAGGAGACCACATTTTCTGATATTAAATTAAGAGATAATGTTAAGTTAAATTTTTTAAGAAGTTTATTTCCAGAAAACCTCAGGTTAGAAAATTTAAAGAAAAACACAAATGATAAGGCAACTATATCTTTTCAAGACACAATCTTCTCCCAAAAAATCTATTTTTCCCTCGCAGACGATTCCAAAGAAAACTACCAAAACTTAACACTCAATCTTTACCATACGTCATTTGGCGATTTTGTTTGTGATGATCGGAATTTGTCGGAGATAAATTTATTTTATAGTGATAGAAATGGTAAAATTACAAATGGCAATAAAGACAATAAAGACGATGTTGAACAAGCCATAGCCGAGCGTCGGGTTTTTCGTAAAATTCTCCAAGATTTGAATTGGGGCGACAAGGCTGATGAGGAATACGCTAGGATTATGGATTTACAACTGAAATTAGATTTTTTGGAAAATGATAAAACTGCCAAATTAAAACAATTCTTTTTTAGCTTGTGTTTTGGCTGGGGCGTCAGGATTTCAAACATTGTGTGGACAGGTATAATTTTAGTCTTGTTTTTCTTCTTTTTGTATGTTTTGGTCAGAAATTTCCCTTTTCAAATGGATTTATCACCAAAATATGACTTTGGATTAAGATATGAGAATTATCAGGATTTTTTTGTCAAAAGAACTCAAATAGAAACTTGGTTTAACCTTTTATTTTATCTGCGGTTTTCAATTTGGAACAGTTTTCTTTTAGCTGATTTGACCAATAATTATGGTTTTATTATTACTTTGCTTTCTACAGTTCAAGGAGTTTTTGGGATAATTTACGTCACGGTTTTAGTTGCCATCATTTCCCGTAAATTCATGCGAATGTAAGGCCTATTTGACAAATTTACAAATACTTATTTAATTATAGATTATTATAGTTATTACCTTTTAATAACATTTTTATCTACTTTTACCTCTATTTTGATAATTTT
>JBIIDY010000152.1:0-3324 GCA_044238065.1 Limisphaerales bacterium
TTATTTAAATCAACAGCTAGGCAGAGAATCAAAATCTTACTTAGCTTTTAACGGGGTTGGTCTTTCTATTCAAAAAAAGGCATTGGAAACTGGAATGGATCAATATGCCTACAATACAAAACAAATAAGGGCTATAATGAAATGGTTAGATAAAAGATTTGGGATTGAAGATTATGAACTATTTAGAGATGACAATCCAGATTTTAAAGAATATATTTTACAAAAAGTTATTCCATGTTTATTTGATCAAGGAAAAATTGAAATTAAGCAAAAAAAATGTAATGTTTGCTCTGATTGTGGTAATATAATCTCTGTTGCTGAAGTTGAAGCAACTGCTCCTTGTAATGCCTGTGGATCAAAAAATAATGAAAAAAAAGAATTATATGTTTTGGTTGGTTATTTTGATGGAAAAGAATTGTATAATGGAATTAGTGAAGGTAAAAATATTATTCAAACAGGTCTTAAAGATAGATTTGTAACTAAAATTCCAGGCTCTCTAAAAGGTTATTATCAAAATAATTTACCTAAAGAAGTATTACTCAGTAGAACAAATAGAAATAATGGAATTCCTTTAGATGGATGGGGTTTAAAAAATCAGTTCTTAGATCCAGGAATGGTACTTGGCTTATATAGTAGCTATATTAGATCAGAGAAAGGCCAAAAAGCAGTTATATTTCAAGGGGCTAATACTGCTACAAGAGTCATGCCATATGATGTTGCTTTTAATCCTTTTGGACAAAATAATTATTATGGACTTCATCCTAAAATTCCGCTTGGTACTTTTGATAAATTTTTAACAGGTAAAAATCCAGCTACAATACCATTTTTAACTAAATACTTACCTCTTATTTTAGCTAATTCTAGTGCTGGTTTTAAAGATTTGACAGAAGATGATATTAATAAACTTTTGGGAGAGTTTTTAAAAGTTAGAAATACTGTTTTGTTGTTTTTAGCCTCTCAAAATGGTTATAAAATGCATGTTCCTGGTAATCCGGAAGGTTTTATAGGTGGTGATTCAGTATCAAAATTGTATATTCCACCAGAATCAGATGGCAAACCTAACATTCCTAAAATACAAACATTACAAGATTTATGTAGTCAACTTTCTATGAAAATAGACTTGACAAAACCAGATATGGCAGGATTATCACCTTTAATAAAAAGTTTTTTTATGCTTTCGCCAGATTCTGAAGCCAACATTTTTAACAAATTCACTTTAATAAAAAGTTTTTTTATGCCTTCGCCAGATTCTGAAGAGTTAAAATATCCAGAAATAAGAGAATCTTTAAAACAATATATTAAAGCGAATCCAATTTTAAAACAAAGAATTGTTACACTTGCTACTGGCGATAATAAACCCAGCTCTGATTTAGATTTAAATTTAGTTGTAGATAAAATAGACCAAGAAATAATTTTAGAAATTCAAAAAATGATAATTGAATTAAAAAAGAGTTTTCCAGAGGTGACAATAAACCCAGCCCTGACCCAGACCCAAATCCGGCCGCGGACAAAAAAGATGAAGAAGTTATTACAGAAATTCAAAAAATGATAATTGAATTAAAGAAAAGTTTTCCTGATAATAAATTTGATTTTTCTTTTAGATCTCAAGATGAATTTAAAAATCCAAACGGAAATTTGATAGAATTTTTACATTATTCTCACGGAAATATATTTCTTAAAAATCTTATTAATACAGGAGTAGAAATTTATGGAATTGAAAGTAATTTTTATAAAAACATATTGAATCAATATAATAATTCAGAAAATAATACAATCAACATCCCAAACCCTTTTAGAACATTTATAAAAGATCATTTTAAGTTTAAAGAAGCTGTATTGATGCAAGATGTAAATTACCAATATAAAAAGTTTTTTGGTAGAATTTTATACACATTTTTATCTCAAGTTGGTATTGATTTGCCCAAAGATCTTGCTACTTCTGACTTTAAGGGTATATTTGCATTATTTAAAACACATTTTGGCGATGCTTATAATAATTTGGAAATTATAGATAATTATTTAGAGCAAGAAGATACTATTACACCAAAAGAAGAGGATTTAAATACTATGTTAATCTTAATAGAAGATTTGATGAGAGTTCAAAATAAATTTATTGATCCAGAGTTTAATGTAGAAAAAGATTTATCTTTAGAAAAAATAAAATTAAGAGATAATAAAGGAGTATCTTTATACAGAAATCAAGCAGGAAATTATATTAAAATTGGAAGTGTCTCTTTATTAAGACAAGAATTAGAAAGAAATTCAGAATTAAGAAAATTAGGTTTTGAATTACCACAGCAAAAAACTGGAATTTATCAAATTTTACCAAGTGGTGAAATATTATGCTACACTGAAGAAAAAGACTTAGGAAAAGATTATTATAATTTAATGAATGAACAGGAAAGTAAGGAAAAGAATTATTTTGTACCAATTTCTGAAGTTTTAACAAATCATGCCAGAAAGCAAATAGGTATAGAATTAAGAGATGAACAGACTATAAACATTCCAGAATTTTTACAAAAACATATAGAAAATTTAAAAAACTCTACTACTTTATCAGAAAATATAAAAAATAAATTAGATGGTTTTATTGCTAAATTAATTAATAGATTAGAAGAATTACCTAAGGTTTGGAGTCATAATGACTTGCATACAAAAAATATTACTGAAGGTGGGATTATAGATTGGGAACATGCTGGGATAAATTATTTTGGTTATGATTTAGTTTTGCCGTTTTTTATAAATGAAAGTTTAGAATTTTCTCAAGAATCTCAAACTAAAGAGGTTGAAAGTGAATATTTTTCTTATTTAAATAGAGTAAAACATTATACAAATATTGATTTAAAAGATTATCTAAATGATTTCATTGCTCTTAAAATTCTTTTATTGTGTTCTGGAATAGAACAAAGACAAGATCTGCAAGAAAAAAGATATCCTTTGCTTGATAGTGTAATTGATAAATATATTAAAAATGATTCTCTAGTGGAAAATTTATTTAAAATAAAATCCAATTAATAATTATAATCAAGCCCTGAAAAAAGGCGAATACAAAATTGCGGTAACGGCGACAGACGAGTTTGGCTTGGTGGGACTGGAGGAGGTGGAAGTAAAACTTGGGTAAAAAACTAAGTATTTTCATCATCACTATCATCAGGACTACTATCAATCAAACAAGTTGGGCAACCACCATTTAAACCATTATAGCCAATCCCTATTAAACCTTTACACTCATACAGTTAATTTGGATACATAAATTCTCTATAAAATCAACAGAATAATCGTAAAAACTTCTCAGCCTTTGCTTCAATTCGTGCCATTTATGTT
>JBIIDY010000037.1:0-11793 GCA_044238065.1 Limisphaerales bacterium
GCGTTGGTTAAAAATTTCAGAATTATTAGCGGAATTTGTAGATATAGACTGAATAAAATAGCTAAAAGATTTAATTTAATTTGTGGAATTTGTAACCTAAAAAATGTTTAACGCAAGAGGTCTAATGCTGACCATGTTTTTGTGTTAACTTGTGATAATTCCAAATCTTTTCCAGTGTATATTTTATACTCTTCCATTAAAAACTGTCTGAATATTTTTAACAGATTTTCTCTGTTTATTAGACCTGCTTCATATTTTTGCTGTACTTGACTACAAATTATATGAAATTTATGAAATTTAAAAAGACTGTCTTGATAAAAATTAGGAAATATCTGGGTGAGTCCAACTCCCCAACTTTTTAATACTGCCCTTAAACTATCAGCACAAGGAAAACGATCACCTCTATTACTTCCATACCACTCTTTATTAATTTTGTCTAAATCAACTCCAAAAACTTGCTTAAACTTTGATCGTAGCTGAACAATCCTATCTTCTATGGGTAGATTTTCTATAGATTTTAGAAAGGTCTTATACTCTGGATATAGCTCCTTGGCAGATGTTTTACCCATAATATCTCCTGGACTAATACCTAATCTGTATGCTTTTATCAAACGATTAAAACTAGTTACAGAAGGAAAATTAGGGCTTTCAATCCAATTTTTGGCTGCTAGTAAAGCAAAATTTATTTTCACACCAGCTAATTCATCTAGGAGTTCTTTGACACGAGTTATCATTTCTTCTTTAGTTAAAGACTCGGAGGCAATTTTTTCTAATCCTGTCTTAAATTCATTAAGCTTTTCCTGTAAAGGTACAACTTTAGTTATACCGGATTCATCTATGCCTAAATATCTTTTAATAAAATCAAAATGTTTTCGAGGGTCGGTACTCGTCCCTTCTGGAAAGATTGATGCCAAATAGTCTCTAACTTTTTCTTGGCATTCTATTTTTGCTTCTTCATTTACCCAAGTTGACACTCGTACAGATTGCCTTTTACCTTTTTTTCTTGTAATTAACAAATCTCCGTTTTTCGAATATTTATCTTCTAGAGCAAGTATAAGATTTTGAAACTTTTCATAACCTTCTTTTTCCATTGTTTCCAAAGAAATTTACTTAGTTAGAGCAGATTGTAATTTAATTTCACTAGTCATAATTTCTAAATTATAGCAGATTTTGCACATATCGTCAACCAAGTTTTTAAAACCAATTATACCTAACTAAAACTTTACTCAAAGACCAATTTCCCTAATCAAACTCTCCATAAAAACAAATAGGCAAGATTATGAATTAATCAAAAAAAATAACAAAAAAATGCTAAAAAATCACTCCACCGATTTCAACTCAAAAAATATTATTCAAAAAAGCCTGTGGATAAGTTGTGGACAAACTGTGGATAAGTTAGGCTTGACCTGTGGACAAACTGTGGATAAAATTTTAAATCAAAAATGACACTGTATAAACTGTGGATAAGTCCCAAAGTTATTAACAGGTTATCCACATACTTTGAAAACAAAAAAAGCTGATTATAGCGATTAAAAGTGGCATAAAATAAAAAGTTATCCACAGGTTATCCACAGGCTTATTATTATAATTAAAATATAAAATATAGTTTATCATAATAATGAAGTGATTTTTTTGAAAATAAAAGAGGGGGATAGGGAAGGTAAAAACCAGTTGACAAATCTTTAAAAGTTATTTTTGATTTTTTAGTAAAACCTAAGAATTTGTAAAAAAGAGAGATAATATCCAAAAAAGAAGCATATTAAAAACAAAAAAATAGGAAAAATTAGTAAAATAAATTACCTAGAAAACAAAACAAAAATCAAAAAAATAGAAAAATAGTAGGTTAAAAATTTCAAAAAGAATTAGCGAAGAAAAATCAACATAAACATAAAATCCCATAAAGGCAAAAAAATTAGAAAAAAAATTCAAGATACTCAAAAAAAGTCAATTATAGTCAATTATTAACAAAATATAAGGTTTTACCAAATTTGATTTCGTTATTTTTCAAAAAAATAGAGATCTTGAAACAATAATTTTTTATCAGAAAAATGATTACAGTTAAAAAAGTTTTTTAAGTAAATTTAAAGTAATTGACAATTCAGATTTAAAAAGTCAGTTTTCACACTAAAAATCCCAAACTAAAAATCAGTTATGGCAAATATAAAAATAATCTGGAATAAAATTATCACTTTTGCACCTATCGCAATTCTGCTCAAAATTGTGGGTGTTTTTTTGACTCGTTGGCTAATCCCAACTTTGCTTTTGATTCTGATTGTTTTGCCTTTAATTTTGACATTTGCTCGCAACCAAAAAAAAGAAGAAAGTTTTCAACCTGCTGAAAAAATCCAGTTTGGCACTTTGGTCAAAAGCATCAAAAACACCGCCACAGTAGAATTTGAATACAGTTATAATGTCAAAAACTGGCAAACTGCTAAGCTAGAAAAAATTCTGGTTAAAGAAGGTGAAACTGTCCAAGAAAATCAAGAATTAGCCAAAATTAGCTTTATCAACTCACCCAAAACTCGAGATACAGATACGATTAATCAGATTCGCAGTGCCGAGCAAGACTTGGAAAATTTGGAAAGATCACGACTTGACGTAATGAATATCAACGAAGCTACCAACGATCAAAGTAATGTCCAACTTGGTGGCAAACAAATTGAAGAAAAACTGGCAACCCAAAAATTCCTTGATAAAGACAGAGAAAATAGGGAAAGGAGGGAGAGATTGACCAGAGAAAGAGATAATCTGCAAAAAATGTATGACGAGCTTCGGTTAAGTGGTAACACTTTTGACTCTTTGAGCCAATACAAAACTGAATTAAAAGCTAAACAAGATCAGTATAATAATTTGACAGTTGGAACAGCAACTACAAGTCTACAAAACCAAATCAATCAGCAAAACAGCACAATTTCAAGTGTAAGATCCCAAATAAACTCTGGAATTTGCGATGATTCTATTCGCCCTGTAGGAAGTACTTTGGCACCATATAATGAAGTCAGTTGTGATTCGGCTTATAATCAGTTGAATTTAGCATATGACACAATTGATAATCTGGAAAGTCAATTGAGCAGGCAAAGCAATGTTGATTACACTCTTTCTAGTAGATTACTCACAGAAATAAACGACCTGCAAAATAAAATTAACACCATCAAAAACAGTGAAGCTTACAAAAACTTCAAAAACCCCAGTTTGCCCCTCGCGGATAGTCAAATCACCGCCAACACCCAAAAAATGCTGTCCGATATTCAACAAGATATAACCAGCCGCAAAAACGACCTCAAAGCCCTTGACGATACCAATAATCTAACCCCACTTGAAGATCAATTAAAAACGGCTGCCCGAGCCAGAAATCAGTTAGAATACGACAAAAAAGTCCAAAATGAAAATCTTAATAAAACGATTTCTGATTTAGATCAAAGGATAAATTCGGTCAAAACTAACCTTGAAAATCTCCGAAAAAAACTAAGTGATGTCCAAGAAGATATTGACGAGCAAACCAATTCCAAAACGCTCAAAGCCAAAAATGGCGGACTTGTGGGTAAAATAAATTTTGAAGAAGGGATTGAAATTACTGCTGCTAGTAATGTTTTTGACATAGTTTCACAAAATAAAATTCTCAAAGCCGATGTTTCCGCTGATGCTAAAACCAATCTTAAACAAGGCCTTTCTGCCAAAATTATTAACCCAGAATACTCAACTTGGGAAAATCTCAAACTTTCTAAAATTGACATTTCACCACTGCCCAAAACTGCCCAAAACACCGACACACAGTACCAAATAGAGGTCAATATCCCCAAGGAAAAGCAAAGCGAACTGGTTACCGGCAAAACTTTGGATCTAGAAATTATTTTGGAAAAACGAGAAAATGTCTTTTTTGTCGGAAGAACGGCGATTTTGGAAGAAAAAACATATATTGACACAGAAGGAAATGTCAAAAATTATGAAAAGCCAAAAAACAAAGCTTATGTTGGTATAGGAGAAATCAAGAAAGATAAAGAAAAACCAAAGTACAAAGAACTAATTGAAAAGGAGGTAAAAATTGGCTTGGACACTGGTAGATACATCCAAATTGTGGAAGGTTTGAACGAAGATGATCTGGTCTTTCCCATCTTTCCAAAAAGCGAAATTGATCGCAAAAAACTACAAGAACAATTCCTTTCAAAAAATTAGAAAATTATCAAAAATTCCTAGTTGTTAGTCGGAAAGTTTGGGTGATTTTGGGAGTGTAAAAGCTGATTACCTTGGAATGTAACTCTAGCACCGTTATATTTTTCATCTATCACATTTTTTAAGAAATAGCCCCATAAATTATCTTTCTCTTCCAAATTAAGAATTTTAGCATAGCTTAATATTTCCAATAAACTCATGTTAGTTAATTTTTTACCCTTAATATCAGATCCCAAAACAGAATGGGGATGTTCAGTAAAAGATGAGTCCAATATCTCTTGTGTTTGATAGATTAGATATTCGGTATAATTTTCATCTCCCATAGATAACAAAACTTGGTTTTCAAAAAAACCCAATTCAAAATAAAGATAAGCTTCTCTGTAATAAAACGAATTGGCATTCATAATTATTTTATGTATTCTTTCTTGACTGTCAATAAACCTTAGACAAATTTGGTCATTACTGTTCACAAAAAGTGAAACCTTGTTTTTATTTTCTTCAGTCCCAAAGCCCAATATAAAATTATCCTCATTATTTATTTGTTTTGAAATGTTAATAATAAAATGATAAGTTAATCCTTTTTGATTTTCAAATATTTCAAGTTCAAGTATTTTATATTGTAGTGGTTTCAATGCCCGTAGAATTATTTTGCCAAAAGTTCTGATTTGGTCTAGTTGTAAAGAAGTGTTTGGAAATATTGTTTTAGTTTTTTCACAAATCCTCTCCAATTCTTTCAATTTTGCTCTTTTCCCGTCTGCTTTACCAGTATGAACACCGCCCATAACATTAGCTACATATTTAATAGCCTCTTCGATTGTGTATTCTTTACTATCAGCTATTCCTACAATTGTTTGAAAAAATTCCTCTCTATTTTTCTGAATAACTTTAAGGTTGCTGTTTTTTAAAACTTCCAACGGGTCTAATGTTGAAATTTCCATAGAAAAAGTGGGACTTGGCAAATCTGATAGGCATTTTAATGAAGATTCTGTAGTCTCAAAAATTAATTCGATCTCTGCATATCAATTTTATCAATTAAAGCTCCACTTTCCAAAAACAGCCCTCTTATTAAACCTGCCGCTTTTAATATTTCATACTCATTTTGTGAGTTAATTTTTGAATTTAAGTCTCCTAAAGTATGGAGAAATAGTTGTTCATAGGTCATACATTTTTAAATTGAGTGTGTTAATTTTTAGACATATTCAAGCTATTTTCTTTATTTCCTCCTCATCAGTGGGAAAGCAGCACATTCTCGCATTGTTTGGTTCAAAAGTAGATCAATCAATCTTTCGCTCATGCCAAAACCAATAGTCGGAGGGAGTCCAATCTCCAAAGCGTTGACAAAATCCAAATCAATCATCATCGCCTCGTCGTCGCCGGCGTCTCTGGCAGCTTGTTGTTCTTCAAATCTTGCCAATTGATCTAGCGGGTCGTTCAGCTCGGCAAAACCGTTGGTCAACTCCGATCCATATGCCAAAAGGTGAGATCGTAAGGTAATTTCAGGATTTTTGGGATTGCGTTTGGCCAGTGGGGAAAGTCTGGTCGGGATATCAACTAACCACGTCGGCTGAATACATTTTGGGCGGGCAACTTTTTTGTAAATGAGATCGGTCAATCTGCCAAAACTAGCACTTTCTTCAAATTTGATACCTAAAGTCTGGGCAATTTCGGTCAATTCTTGGAGGTTTTTACCTTCCAAATCAACTCCACCGAAATGTTTGATAAAATCGTAATAAGACATTTTTGGCCATTTTTGCCCCCAATCTACCCGAATTTCTTCGCCTGTAAAATCCCCATTTTCATTTTTTACCTTATAAATCAAGTGATGAGTGTCAAAGGTTTTTTCAACTGCAAATTTGATTAAACTTTCACTAAATTCCATCAAATCATCGTGGCTGGCATAAGCCCAATAAAACTCAATACGGTTAAATTCTTGCAAATGTTCGTCGTCAATCCCCTCGTTGCGAAAGTTTCTGCCCAAATCATAAATTTTTTCCATTCCGCCGACAACCATTCTTTTGAGATGAAGTTCTGGCGAAATTCCCAAATAAAAATCCTCGTCCAAAGCGTCGTGATGAGTCATAAAAGGGTTGGCTTCCGCACCACCGGTAGTCTCTTGCATTATAGGGGTAAAAACCTGTGTAAAACTATTTTCATCCATAAACTCCTTGGTTGCTGTCCAAAAACGAGACTTGGCTTCAAAAATTTTGCGAACACTGGGGTTGACGAGCATATCCAAATATCTTTGACGAAAGCGAATTTCCTTATCTTCTAGCTTTTCGGGAATTGGTTGCAGACTTTTGGTCAAAATCTTGTAACTGTCAACAAAAAGACTGGGTTCACCACTTTGAGAATAATCTAATTTGCCACTGGCTTGGATAAAATCTCCGTCATCAATCAGGTTTTTGAATTGGTCAAAATTTAATTTTGGTTTTTCATTTTCTATTTTGGCTTGCTCTAAAAGCTCGCGAATTTCCGCCCAGCCAGAACTTTTTGACTTTTCTCCGCTATCTATTTCTTCCAGAATTTTGGTAATTGTGGTTTCCAAGTTTAGTTTTTGGATAATTTCAAAGCGATCTTGACCAACAGTTTGTAATAAAAGACTCATAAGGGTTTTTGGGTGGATAAATTTTGTGAATAAAAAAAGTTATTTGTGAAAGAAAAAAGAAAGAAAACTGAAAAATTGTCAAACACCGTTTCAATAGACAGTTTCCACTTTTGGAAAAAATAAATAAACACAACTTTTTGATAATTTGACAAGCTTAATTTTTTGTGCTAATAATTTTGACATACACCATTTTTTTGTCGTGTAAATTTTTATAAAGTTATTTTTTATGGATAAGGAATTTGTTAGAAAAGAAAGATCAGTAGATGCTTTTACACAGGAAATTATTAACGAAATAATGATAAAAACTATTTTTAGTACTGAAATAAGCGAAGATTATTATAAATATATAGGACATATCATAATAATGAAATACAGTGATGGGAAAGATGATTTGGTTTTGTTAGAATCTATTTCAAATGAAGTAGAAAATTTAAAAAAAACGTACAAAAAGAATTCATTAACTTATCAAAAATTAGAATTGATTTTAAGAGATGTGAAGATCATTATAGGAAAAAAACCAAAATTAGAGCGACCAATTCTAAAAAACCCCAAAAATATAAAAGATCTTTACACGAGTAAAGAAGTTCTTTTTATTTTAATCGTGATGTTAATTCATATTAATATATACCTCACCAGACAACAGCACAGAAACCGAATAAATACCCCGCAACCACAGTTTATTAATAACTTGAACTGGGAGTCAAAAAACCCACCTAATTAAAAATAGATTTATATTTTCTCTCAACAAACTCTCAAAAACTGGGAGTTAAAATGTGTTTTTTTTGGAATTTTTTGGAAATACTGACAATGCTTTAATACAGTAATTGACAATTTAGCAAAATTTGTTTCTTATTTTTTTTGACAATTTTGTTTTTCAGTTTTTACATTTTTTTTATTCCAGACTTGTAATCTAGCTAAAATCTGCCAAAATATTCAAAGAAGATAAAAGTTAAAATAATGGTTTTTTGAAAGTTTTTTATTTATGTCTAAATTTTTATGAATTTTTTGATTCTGGGAATAATTTTTTGTAGCATTTTTGGCGTAGCATTTTTATTGACATTGCAATATATTTTATTGACTTGGCAAAATCAAAGACTACGAGGCGAAAATGTTTTGAAAGAACTGTCACCGTTACCCAATTTTTCTTTATTTTATGGTCAAATTTTGGATAAGTTCGGTCAATTTTATCATCGTCTCATAGTCAATCTTACAGGTAGAAATAGACCAAAAATGTTAGCCAATTTTGTTTTTGGAGTGGAAAAGTTTAGAAAAATAGCTTGGCAAAAAATTAGTCAAACTTGGCAATATTTAGTTAGCTTGACTAGGCCAAAAAATTACAAATATAAGGAAATAAAAGAAAATTTTAGAGATGATTTCGGAGATAACTTTGGGAAAAATACTGAGGATGTATTTGAAAAAAAATTTGACGATGGCTTTGATTTGAAAAAAAGTCAAAATAACGTGAAAAAAAACAGGGAAAGTTCGAATAAAAATGATGATTTACTTGATGATTTAGACTTTAAAGAGACTACACTAGAGCAAGAAAAAACTACAATTTCTGTGGACAAAAAAGAAATGGAATTGCCAAAAAATAAAGCTATCTATTCAAATTATAATTATTCCAACCAAAAAATCAAAACGGATGACATTTGGGGCAATCTTACACCACCAAGAAACGAAATAAAAAGTGAAAAAACTGAAACTGAAAAGCCAAAAAATAATGATAATATGGCAACCATTGGGCTTGCTAATATCACGAATACAAAGGATGAAGGTGAGTTGACTTTGTTTGAAAAGGCAGAAATCAAACTGATTGAAAAATTGAGAGATATTGGACTAAATCACTGGGATTTATGGCTAGAGCTTGGCGATTTATACGGTAAATACGGCGAAAAAGAAAAGCAGAAAGAGATTTACACTTTGATTCTTAGTAAAGCTGACGGCGAAGAAAAAAAACTGGCAACTTATCGCCTAATTGGCATGAATTAATGGCAAAAATAACCATAAAATCAACTACAGATTTTAATTTTACAAAAATCACAAAATGACTTATCATGAATCAGGATAAACCTAATTTGGAAAAGTAATAAAAACATTTCAAAAACCAATCAAACAAATCATAAATTCAAATTGTCAAGTAAATCTCAAAAACAAAGCTTCAAAAACTAGAACATAAATCTAAACTTCCAAAATCGTATTTTCAAACAAACCAAAGTTTCCAAAATAAACTCTCAAAACATTTTTCAAAGTCAATTCAAAGTCAATTCAAAGTCAGTTTCAAAATCATTTACAAAAATAAAACTAGTTTTACCAAATCTTTCCAAAGTTAGAATTTCATTTTCAAAAATCACTTTAACTTTAAATTACTTTAAATAAATATGCCTAACTTCAAAAACCCAAATGAATATCCAAACGATTACCACAACGGAAAACGAACAGCTCCACCCAATTTTCTTTATCAAGACAATCCTGATCAATACGGGCAAAATTTGTCGCAGGTTTCCCAAAATAATTTTTCTAATTATCAAAACCAATCGCAAAATTCTTATCCAAACGTTCCCCCGAATTACCAATCAATTCCCCAGTATAACAACCCAAATAATTCCAACAGTTATTTCCAAGTAGGCTCAGCCAACGCCACTGAAACGGTGGAAATAAAAAAGGAAAATCCAGTGTGGGTGGTTTTTTTGCTTGCCAAGTGGTGGTTGATTTTACTCGTGACAGTACTAATTACTTTGAGTTTTGTTGGTGTTTATGTTATTTTGAACCAAAAACCAGAAGAGCCAATTGGTAGTTTTAACAATGTTTCAGCGACCATTAGCGGGCCAACGACTTTGGCAAAAGGCATTCCCCAAAACTGGAAAATTGTGATTGAAAACAGGGAAGATACTGCCATTCAACAAGTAGAACTTCGTTTGCAATTTGACAAAAGTTTTGAGTTTATTAAGGCAATCTCCCCGAGTCCTTTTACTCCACGTGGTGATATTTATAAAATCGCCAGACTAGACGCTCCAGGTCAGGGCATTTCACAGGCAATTATAGAAATTCAAGGTACGACCAAGGGTGATATTGATGAGGAAATTATCTTAAAAGGCGTAGTCAGCTATACTCCGGATAAACTTGTTAATCTCCAAAATGCCGGCAAATTACCAGCGGGGCAAAATGTTAGAAAATCTATTAGCACAACGACGGCCAGAACTTTGACGACAGCACCCCAAATTACCATAGAAATGATGACCGATAACCAAGTTGTTCAAAATGGTGGCGAAGTTGAACTGAATGTGTTTTTTACCAACACGAGTGAGCAAGAATTAAAAGACTTGAAAGTTAGGATGAATTATCCAGATCGTGGGGCTTTTGTTTATACCGCGAGTGAGCTGATCAGTAGCAATACCAGTCCGATCAAAACCATTCCAGATGATGGCAATAACATTTGGTTTATTCCAAGCCTTCAAAGACTCCAAAAACAAACTCTCAAAATACGAGGTAATGTCAGTGGAGCCGACGGTGTCAAATTGACTTTTAGTGCAGACTTAGGTATTCGCAGTGGTAGCGACTACTCGACGATTACTCAAAGAGTCAAAGACATTACCATTGCCAGTCAGCCCATTATCGCCAATACTTTTATTGAAGGTAAATCTGGAGCAAGTTTTAGGCCTGGTGAAGTTATAAATGTTGTTATTAGCTATGAAAATAAGGGAACTGTGCCACTGCGAAACGTGGAAATTTTTGGTTTTTTGGATGATCCTGCCAGTGTTTTGGACTGGAGCCAAGCCAAATTTATCGGTGGGGATCGTGGTAATCTTAATAATAATGTTGTTCAGTGGCGAGGAAGTAACGTCAATCAATTGGTCAATCTTGGCACCCGAGTCAAAGGTCAGCTTCGTTACAGCGTCAAAGTCAAAGATGATGATAAATTTTTACAGCCTGGCAGAAAGCAAAATGATTACACAATTACTCCAAAAGTCCAAGTCCAAGCCGATAATTTACAACAAACTGAATTTAGCGGTGACACTTATAAAGCACAAGGTGGCCTGATGTTTGAGCAAAAAATTACTGATCGTGGCCCAGAACCTGGACAAATCAACAAACGCCGTTTTAATGTAATTTGGACTTTCAAAACTTTACAAAATAATGTCAACGAAGTCTCAGTCAATACCCGCACCGCCCTCCCACCAAATGCTTGGGTGGCTTCCAGTATTACCCCAGTTGCTCTAGTTCCCCAGCTTAGCTACGATTCCACGAGCGGACAGATCACGTGGAAACCAAACAAAATTCCAGGATACGCAGGCCTCTCAACTCCAGTTGTGACTATTGGATTTGATTTGATAGTAGAAAGTCAAACTACGAATTTTAACGGAATTGAACTTTTTGAAACAACTAGGATTACTGGGACTGACGAATATACCGGACAAAGATACGATCAAAATGGGCCAGGTGGCAAGGCTAATTAATTTTCTTACAATGTTTCATACCCAAACCCACATTAACTTGCACTGGTTAATTCCTAATTTTCACACAATTGCGGCCTTGTTTGTCATTGCGAATGAGTGTAACGAATGGGTGCCCAAAGGAAACAGAGGCTAACGAAGCAATCTTTTAAACTTTTAGCTTTGCTAGATTTTACCACAAGATAACTTCATTTCATTCGTGATGACGCCCTGGCTTGTTTATGCTCAAATTCTTACCAACTTATATAGATTTTAGTTTTTCAAAATTACCAAGTGAAAGTCAATGTTGGTTTGGGCATACCAAATTTCAGTCACTGGGGTGGTAAATCACTATATTTAGCTTGTCAAGGGGTTGGAAGGTGATTTGCAAAAAATAAAAAAATACCTTAAGCTGAAAACATTACCAAAAAATCATTATAAATAAACAAAATATGGCTACAGATATAGCCAATTCCTATTAGACCTTTACAAAAAATAAAATATTTTCTACAATTTTGGTATGTCCCACTACAGCAACGATTTGAGGTTAAAAGTCATTACTTTTTTCAAACAAAATAGCTCAAATAA
>JBIIDY010000153.1:0-3307 GCA_044238065.1 Limisphaerales bacterium
TCGTTAATTATTTTAGGTTTCATAAGACTTTTATGCCGAAGATTAACAGGTGGTTGTAGCCTAAAATGGGTTAAGCGAGAGATTTAGGACAGGTTCTTATTGCAAAAAACAGTTTTTATTCTGATTTAAGCTTTGGTTTGATTCAATTTTGGTTCAGTTTCTGCTTTGCTTCTTTGCCAGTCCCAGTAACAAAAATAAATAGACAAAGCACACATCAAGGCAGAATTTAGGACAAAACTGCCCACCGCTACCCCGCCACTGCCCCAGCTGTCCACGAATAAATTTGCTATTTGTAAAGCCAAGATATTGCCGCCAATGGAGATAATTAACGGCTCCCATCTTTTTTCTACCGCGATAAAATATCGGTTCAAAACCTCTGCCACCGATTGAAAAACTAGACTAAAACTGGCAATAATGGTTAATTGTAAAATTAGATTGACTGAATAAGGATCAGATAAAATCCCCTTGGAATTGGTAAATGGTAATTTGGTCAGGATCCAGAGCAGAATTGGTGTGCCAATAATGGTTGCGAGCATTCCCACAATTGCCATAAAAAAATTGATTTTAAGGTATTTCAACAGCATTTGCCAAAACTCCGCACGTTTCCCTTTTTGCACCAAAACCTCCGTCAAATTGGGTAAAAAAACCGTCCCCACAGCCAGCACCACACCAATAAAAATCCCTTGAAAATTGAGTGCCATTGAGACACTGGTAACTTGAGGGTCGCTGGGGTCAACAGTTGTACCAGCAACGATCAGCTCGGCAAGTCTTGCGTTAGAAAAAATCAAAAGA
Source organism: Limisphaerales bacterium (assembly GCA_044238065.1). Classification (GTDB taxonomy): domain Bacteria; phylum Patescibacteriota; class JACMRA01; order JACMRA01; family JACMRA01; genus JBIIDY01. The sequence continues at coordinate 793 of JBIIDY010000153.1, forward strand.
CGAGGCCAGTAAAGGTGAAAAGTTTGCCATAAAATATCCGCAAGCTCGGGAAAATTTCCCAAATTAAAACGCAAACCCAAAGTCCAAGATTGCCAGGCAAAAAGGAAAATGGTCAAACCAAAGCCCAAAAAGGAACCTGTGCCAGCTCCCACAATTCCCCAAACGGGATACAAAAGTGACAGCGACAAAATCCAGCCAAAATTTGCCAAAACTCCTTCCAAAGAGTAGATTTTATAATTTTTCTTGACATTGAGAAAGACTCCGAGAATCGTCTTAATGGCGAATAAAAATGGTGCCAAAAGTAATAATCGGTTAAGCTGAATCATTTCTGTAAGTTTTCCAGATTCGGCGACTTTGGTAAAAAAAGTAAGGTTAAATCTTGCCAAAATTGGCTCCACAAAAATAATTCCTAAAAGGGACAAAAGGAGAATAAAACCACTTAAAATCAACAAAGCCCAGCTGGTATAAATAGAAAGTCTATCTTGTTGTAGTCTCTCAGCTTGATTATTTTTTATACTTGATTCTATTTCGTCAAAAGTACTGGGCTGCTCAACATTTTTAGATAAGTTTAAATCTTCCAAACTACTTAATAAGACAAGTTCTTCGGGCAAATTTATTTGATTTTTAGTGGTAGAGTTTTCTAGTTTTGCTTTCAGATTATTTTCAAAAAAAACTTCCAAATCTACATCAACCGTTGATTTTTTTTCTGCCAAGTTTAAATTTGTTTCTAGTTTCGTTTTCGTTTCTGGTTTGACTTTTTGACTAGCTTTTATCGGGTTTTCCAACTTGACCATTTGAGGCAAAACCGCCACCGTGATAGATCCCAAGATAAAAAAAGTGGTAATTGCTTCGGACAGAACAAAGGAACTGTTAAAAATTTCCGCGTCAATTGTGTTCATATTTATCACCAAAACGGAGCGGACAAAACCCAAAGCCCTTGATCCAAAAGTCCAGAAAACTAATAATAAAACGGCCTGTAAATTTTTATTTTGAAGTTGATTTTTGATTTTTTTCCAGAATGTCGACATAATAAGACTAGCCAAACATAGTAATTTTTTTTTGTCAATTTATACTTTTTGTCAATTTCTAATTATTCCAATTTTTTGAAAGTTTTTGACTGTTTTGAACTCTTTAAATTATGTCTTTACTTTGTTATAATTTATCTTTTAGACTTTTTTTAACAATTCCAAATCCAGCTTGAAAATATTTTTACTTGACAAGTTTTATTTTTTTTCGTAGTCTTTCTAGTGTAATTACCAGCCAGTTTAGCTCATCTGGTAGAGCAACGGTTTTGTAAACCGTAGGTGGTCAGTTCGAGTCTGACAACTGGCTCCATTTTTGTTTTTAGATTATCTTTTTTTAAATATCAAAGAAATATAATTTAAGCATAAAAAATGGTTTGTTTTAATTCTTGAATACCAAAAAAATTCAATTTAAATACAGGCAATTCTAAATTATTTAAAATTTGTTACAGGTAAAGCGACAATTTATGAATAAAATTATGAATAAAAATAGCCAGATAGATACGGAAAAATATGAAATTAAAACCCTTACTTGGGCCGATATGAATTTTGGTTATGATCAAAGTATTTTGCGAAATAATAAAGACATTACCATTCTACAAGTCACGCTTAATTTGAATAATAACGGCGATGTCGCCAAAGCCAAAAATGTCGCTAAAGAATGGGCAACTCGCAAAAGAATCCAACCAAGAGTTAGTTGTGGTTCGGTCTTCCAAGCCATTGATAAAGAGACACAAACCAGACTAAATCTACCAAGTTCGAGTGCCGGCTACATTATTGACAAAATTCTGGGACTGCGAGGCTACACTAACGGCGGAATGAGAATTGCCCCAAATCACGCTAATTTTATTGAAAATATCGGTGGCGGGACGTCTGCCCAAGCTCTGGAAATCATCAAAATGGTCATTGCCAAAACGCAAGAAAAACTGGGCATCAAACTCACTCCCGAAATTAACTTTTTGGGCTTTGACACTGCAGAAATAGAAGGAATTTTCTAATAAATTTTGGGCTTTGTTTGTTCGTTTTATATGACAAGTTTTTAAAATTCCCTAAACTATGCAAATACTAACTTTCAATTTAAAACTTTTTGCTTTTTTGTTGGTTTTTTGGTTATTGAGGGTGGTGACCAGCGATGGATATGGTATGCTTTTTGAATTATTTTTTGGGTATTTTTATCTAGGAATTTTTTGTTTCAGCTTAATTTTATCTTCAATTATTTTTATAAAAATCAAAAGGTTTATTCTATTCAAGAAATGAAAGTTGAAATTCCTAAAAAACTTTCCTTCTTTATACTTGCTTTATCAGCATTTTTAATTATTTTTAATGACGGAGCTTGCGGTAGTGATCGTTACGATCCAAGTGCATTCAGAGGTATGGTTTCCAATCAACCTGGCAATTTTATCCAAAGAATAATTACCAAAGAGTCATGTCTTGATACCACCAAAGATTGGATCGGCTCGAATATTTTATTTTTGGGGTTAATTCTTAACTTC
>JBIIDY010000154.1:0-3275 GCA_044238065.1 Limisphaerales bacterium
GTGTTTGTGTCCACATTTCGGACAGCCCTTCCTTTGGTCGGTTATACATTTTATGCTAAAATGAACATTTTTTAGGAGTCATTTTTTGATTAAAAAATATTTTTTATAATTAGTTAAGCAGCAATGCCTAATTTTGTATTTTTAGATTGTGGTTTTTCATAATCAAATTTTCGTATTTTTTTGCACTGGACGGCTATATTTCACTCAAATCAAATACTTTTTCAAAATCTTTGTCAAGCTAATGCTTGTTTTTTCTTTTATCATCCCACCCAAACCTATTCTGAAGCTTCGAAATCTTAACATTGGAACGTATTTTATTCTTTATTTTCTGACCCAGATTTGACAATTTTTAGTTTTATTTTCAACCTGTTTTTATGTCTAACTTTACTTTGGAATCACCTTTTGACGGAAACTTGGAAAATTCAGAGCAAACTTCTGCTGATAATTCTCAAGATTTTCACAATACAAATCACACTACAAACTCGCCACTTGAGGCTAATCTTGGCGACAGTTCAAATACTAGTTCAAAAGCTGGTTTAACTACCGAATCAAACTTGGAAAATGATTCACCTGCCAATTCCAGTCCAGTTTTGGATTCTTTAGCTAATTTGGTAACAGGAAATGGGCTTGGTTTTTCGGATAATGATAAAGTTGAAACACGAATTTTGGAAGAGGAAATGCAAGATTCTTACTTGAAATACGCGATGAGTGTTATCGTCAGTCGGGCTTTACCTGATGTTCGCGATGGTCTAAAGCCAGTTCACCGACGTATTATTTATGTTCTCAACAAAATGGGTTTGACGCCCGGTGCCAAGTATCGCAAATGTGCCCAAGTCGTGGGAGAAGTTTTGGGAAAATACCACCCGCACGGCGATTTGTCAGTTTATAACGCCCTCGCTCGCCAGGCTCAAGAATTTAGCATTCGCTATCCGCTCGTTGATGGTCAGGGAAATTTTGGTTCAATTGACGGAGATAGTCCAGCGGCGATGAGGTACACCGAGTGTAAAATGGCCAAGCCGTCCGTTTATCTGATAGCTGATATTGAAAAAGATACTGTGGACTTTGCTGATAATTACGATGGAAGTCAGCAAGAACCCAAAGTTTTACCGAGTATTTTTCCCAATCTTTTGGTCAACGGTCAAACTGGAATTGCTGTGGGAATGGCGACCGAAATTCCACCTCACAATCTAAATGAAGTTTGTCAAGCTTTGGTTCATTTGTTAAAAAATCCCGAAGCGAGTATTGAAGATTTGTTAGAATTTATCAAAGGCCCGGATTTGCCAACAGGGGGTATTCTCTACGGAAAGGCTGATATGCTGGCTGCCTACCAAACTGGGCGTGGCAAATGTGTGCTCCGTTCCAGATGTGAGATTTTGGAAAGCCAGATTATCATTACCGAAATCCCCTACCAAGTCAATAAAGCAGAAACTTTGATTCGTATTGCTGACGCCATTAAGGACAAAAAAATTGAAGGTATTCGTGATATTCGTGATGAATCCAACAAAGATGGCTTGCGGGTTGTGATTGACACCAAGCGAGACGCTAGTCCAGAAGTGGTTTTGAATCAGCTTTTTAAGATGTCAGATTTACAGGTGAATTTACATTTTAATCTTTTAGCTCTTGTTAATCAAGGCAGACAGCCCAAACTTTTGAATTTGAAAGAGATTTTGGAAGAATTTTTGATTCACCGTGATGATGTGGTGGTTCGCCGTACCAATTTTGATCTCAAAAAAGCCCGTGCCGAGCTACATATTCTTGACGGTTTGAAAATTGCCCTTGATTTTATTGACGAGGTGGTGGCTCTGATTCGCAGTAGTTATGACAAAGAAGCGGCGGCAGTGAAGCTTAAGAAAAGATTTGATTTATCAGACAAACAGACCGAAGCTATTTTACAATTAAGGTTACAAACTCTAACAAGTCTTGACAAAAACAAAATCGAGGAAAATCGCCAAAAACTACTACTTTTGATCGCTGAACTTGTCAAAATTTTGGAAAATCCCGAAGTCAAACAAGCTCTAATTATCAGCGAAATCGAAGAAATGTCCGAAAAACTCAAAAGCCCACGCCGCACCCAAATTGTCAGTGCCAGCCTTGGCAGTAGTGATAAAGAGGATTTTGTGGCTGAAGAGGACGTTTTGATTCAGTTGACCCAAGCCCAATATCTCAAAGTTTCGTCGGTGGAAGAATTTCGCCAGCAAGGTCGCGGTGGTCGCGGTGTCAGCAGTTTTAACGCCAAAGATGATGATTACGTCAAAGACAGTCAAGTTGCCAACACTCACGATTTTGTCTACGCTTTTACCAATACTGGACGGGTGTTTAAGACTCGAGTTTTTGAATTGCCAAGCGGTTCTCGGGCAGGTCGCGGGCAAAACTTGATTAATTATTTTGAGCTGAAAGACGGGGAGCAAATTAGCAACATTCTCACCATTCCCAAAGCCCAAGAAATTTCTGGCACGGGTTCGCTTATTTTTGCAACCACCAGTGGCACGGTCAAAAAAACCAATTTAGAGCAGTTTAGTAGTGTCAATCGCAGTGGCAAAATCGCTATTACACTGGGAGAGGGAGATTATCTAGTTAATGTTTGCTTGAGTTTGGAAGAAACTGATAATGTGGTTTTGAGTGCCAGCAACGGACGAACTGTTATTTTCCAATCCAGTCAACTTCGGGCAATCGGTAGAACGGCGGCGGGAGTTCGTGGCATTCGCATCAACGAAAAAACTGACAAAGTTATTAGCCTCCAAATTTCCCAGTTTGAATTCCAAGAAGACGAAGAGGAAACTATCGCAGAAAATACGGAAGTAAAAAGTGAGGAAATTATTGTGGAAGTGGAATAAGGCTTGAAAAAATATTTTAATTTTTGTTATCATAAATATGAATTTAACATGTCTATTCCTACTTTTAACATTTTACAAAGAGTTTTTAATATTAAAGTAGATGGAGGTACAGGCACGGCTTTTGCCATTGAAGTTGAAAATCAGCAATACTTAGTAACTGCAAAGCATCTATTTGGAGATAATTTGAACACTAAGCAGTTAAATAGAAGTATTGAGTACAAGAAAGTAGTAGAAATCAATGAAAAAATAAGCAAAGTTTGGTTAAGTATTAATGCAAAAGTTTTTCTAGCTGAAAACAGTGATGTTGCGGTAATACAATAGACCTCTTGCGTTAAACATTTTTTAGGTTACAAATTCCACAAATTAAATTAAATCTTTTAGCTATTTTATTCAGTCTATATCTACAAATTCCGCTAATAATTCTGAAATTTTTAACCAACG
>JBIIDY010000155.1:0-3244 GCA_044238065.1 Limisphaerales bacterium
TTGGTTAAAAATTTCAGAATTATTAGCGGAATTTGTAGATATAGACTGAATAAAATAGCTAAAAGATTTAATTTAATTTGTGGAATTTGTAACCTAAAAAATGTTTAACGCAAGAGGTCTATTATTTAATAAAATTAAACTTAAATAAAATAGACAAGTATTACGAAATGCTTAAAGAGTTTAAAGATATGTACTACGAACTTGATATGGATATCGGTTTACAAAATTTAGTATCGTTATACTGGGCGAAAAATGGCTTACTTTCTAATGACTTTCAGTATTATTGGGATGGAGCTGATAAGGCAGATATTGACAAAATAATTAAAGAACAATTTGAGCTGTATATTACAAAATTTGAAAAAGAACAAACTTGACCAAAATTAACGATACAAATTAAATCAGAAAATAACCAAAAAATTATATTCAAATCATAAAATCAGTGTAATGACTTTTTCAAAAACCTCAAACCAAACTCTAAATCAAAGTAAAATTAGTCAGCTTTTGGGAGAAGATTCCGAGCTTTTGGCTTTTTGTCAACACTTTGGAATTGCCCAGCAAATTGAGCAAAAATTACAAAATTGTAACTGGCAAGACGACCAAGAAATTAGCAAAATATCTCAAGAAATTCAGGTTTTAATTCAAGAAATTAGCGACAAAATAGAAAGCGGTGAACTGGTAAATAGTAATTTTTTGTTTGGAATTCCCCAAGGCGCCCAGTTTGAGGATTTGCGAGTGGAAAGTGCCAAAATGACGATGGAGCTGGATTTTCCCGGCTATTCTATCGGCGGAGTTGCTAACGGTGGAGAGCCAGAAGAGATGATGTATAGACAGGTTTTGAGCCAGACGGAAGTTTTGGAAGATCAGAAACCACGACACTTGCTGGGGGTTGGCACGCCCAAAGATATTGTCCAGATGGTTGCCCGTGGCATTGATATGTTTGACTGTGTTTATCCGACTCGAAACGCACGGCACGGCACTCTTTTTGTTGATACTGGCGAGGATTCTTACGGGACAATTCACATAACCAACGAACGATTTCGGCAAAATTTTGAGCCAATTAACCCAAATTCCACTTTTTTGGAACTGCGAAATTACTCTAAAGCCTATTTGTGTCATCTTTTTCGGGTCAAGGAATTGTTGGCTTTTCGGCTAGCAACTTTGAATAATTTGGAATTTTATGCCAATTTAATGACCAAAATTCGGGCTAAAATTAACGACGGTACTTTTGATTCTTGGTGGCAGGGCTACAAACAAACCAAAATTTAGCTGAAAAAATCTAACCTCGCTTCTACAATTTTGAATGATTTAGTTCCCAATTTTTCACAAAAATAATTTCCTGATAAAACTTACTTTTCCAAAGCTTGGCTATTCTTTTATTTTTGACAGAATTTCTTGAAACCATAACTTTTGAAACCATATTTTCTTCCGATAAAAATTCCTCACAATCTTTTTGCCAAAGTAAAAGTCAAAGGAAGCTGGGAAATATTCCAAAATAAAATCGCACCAAAAAATTCAAGCCTTCAATATGTCCAAAAGCCTGTCAAAAAATATAAACCCAGAATTTATCAATCAAAAAACCCGTAAATTAGCTTATATTTATTTGGCAATTTTTGCTCCGTTTCAAACAGTGTTAGCAATTTTTAGCAATAAAAGATTATTTTTTGGAGAATGGTATTTTGTGATCAATATAATTTTACAATTGGCTTTGATTATTTTACCAATTTTGTGGTATTTTTTGGTTGATAAAAAGGAGTTTAAACCAAGAATGCCAAAACGGGAGGAACTGAAAATCAGTCTAATTTTTGGTTCAATTTTTACTACTATCATTTTTGCTGTTTATTACTTTATTTTTAAGCCAAATCTCCATTTTGATACTGCCAATTACAGTTATTTTTCCAAAGAGGTCTTTATTATTTTTGCTTTGTTTATATCTTTTTTTAACGCTTTTTCGGAGGAATTTAACTATCGTTTTATGATTTTTGGTCAGCTCAAAAACCTAAGCCTGAGTAAGCAGAAAGCCTCATTTTTAACAGGTTTAATTTTTAGCGTTCATCATATTTTTTTGGTTGTGCCACTGGCGGGAATTTCGCTTGGACTTTGGCTAGGAATTTTGACATTGGTAATTTTGACAATAGTTAGCTGTATATGGTCTTTTTTGTATCAAAAATACAACTCGCTTTATCCGCGACGTATTTTATCCATATTATGGCAGATTTAGATCTTTTTATGGTAGGTTTTGATGCTTTGTTTTTGTAGTTGTAGAACTGAATCTTCACAAAGACAGAAAATTATTTGAAATAAAAATAGGGGGAACACATAATCCAAAAAAAATTCTAATTACCACTTTCTCCAATCTAAATCAACCCACTAAGGAATAGCAACTGCCCCAGCACTAATAGTAGCAATAGCTCCATACATCATAGCTATATCAACCCTACTTTGGTATTTTTGTCCATCTGGTGTTATGATTACTGCTCTTAACTCCCATTTTGGTTGAGTTTGCTTATCTTTAGTGAGGGTTGTTTGACAAGAGTTGTTGGTGTAATTAACTTCAAAATTACTTAAAATGGTGTTAACAAAAGTAGGGTTTGGGTTCTTAGCGTTAGGGTAAGGACGAGCTTGGAAATAGCATTTTGAACCTTCTGGTAAGGGTAAGTTTTGGACTTTGAAAGTCAAGTCTTGGTCACCAAAAACCTTAGTTTGGGTCTTACTTGGGGTTAGTTCTATATTACCTGTCTCTACCAAAAAGCTAGGGGTAGAGTCCAAATCCACTACTGCTTGACTAGAGGAATTTATGGATGAATTCGTGGCTGAGGTTGCTGATGAAGTTGAAGAGATTATTGAGGAAATGGTGGAAGATGAAGCTAAACTGGAGGATACAATAGAATTTGAAATGCTGGATGAGATTGAAGAATTGTTAGTTGAGCTAATTGATGAAATAACTGTTGAAGAGGAAACTAAAGATGAACTGGAGGATGCGACACTTGGATTAACATCTCCCCAAACTCCAAAAAAAGCCTCTTTCAAACCACCTTTGTTGCTTTGGATGGCTTGGACTGTAAGAATATCACCTCCGTTCGTAGTTCCCGCAAATGTAAATAAACCATCTCTTTCATAAATTCCATTAACTTCGTTACCTGAAGAAACTGTAGAAGTCGCAGTCCAAGTGTGCCACATTAACCTTTGATTCATTGTACTATTAACTTTATAAATATAAGCATCTCCACCACCATAAGCTCCGACA
>JBIIDY010000156.1:0-3243 GCA_044238065.1 Limisphaerales bacterium
TAACAATTTGACTTGACCCACAATATGGGCATTTCTTTGAGCCTTTTTTAGGTTGTTTTTTTGAGCTACATTTACCTAGTTTAAATGCAATAGCCGTTTTTGTCTATTAAATAGCTGTAAAGTGGTGGTTTCATCCTCCTTTTTTTGTTATTAGGTCAAGATTTGCAACCAAAAAACAATCTACAAATACAGAAAAACTATTTATTTTTTACTTAAGTTTTCTCTAAAACAAACCACAAAAAACCTAACTTATTTACAAATATTTATCTCGATTTGCAGGAAAGGATTGTCCAGTTTTTGTCTCATTTTTGTCTGAATTAATTTTTGGATTTCCAAAGTTTGGGTTTTTAGAATATTGACTAAATTTCCGGCTGTAATTTTGATTTTAAATGGATTGGTTTTTTTGTGATCAAATTGAATTTTTATTTCAGTTTCGCTATTTTCTGGGATAAATTTCTTTATTATTTCAAAAATTTCACCGTAAATCATAGCTTCCAAAAATAGATTTTTTCTTGGATTTCTAGCTAAAATATCTTTGATTGACGACATTATTTTATAAAAATTAATAAGTTAAAACCTGTTAAATATTTCTTATATTTGTTTTGCTAATAGTTACCAATAATTAACCCGCTTAAGAATTTCTCACAAACAAGCCACTTGTTTGATTGTGCAAGTAGAAATTTAGGGTAATGGTAAACGTTATTTGGTATAAAAATACGAGAGTATTCATCGATAGATAAAAAGTCGCTTTATGTTATAAAAAGCTAAAAAATAAAAACACTGCCAAAGTTTACATAAAACTTGACATTAATCAACAAAAATGGTCAGTTTTCTATCTTTACGACAACCATCTCAAAAAAATAACCTTAATAACAGTGAGTAAAAATTATAAAACTTTACTTTACAAAAAACTGCTACAATACCAACATTTCACAGAGTTCTTTGACTTTGAAAGATTTTTTGGTTTTTTCCACCAAATCTTCTTTCCAACTAATATCCACACATAATTTTTTCCAATCTAGTTTTTGGAGAACCGCACCCAAAAGCTCTTCATCTTCAATATTTATAGGTTGCCATTGCATCGAAATAATCTCGCCCGGTTTGTAGCCTTGGCTTTTTCTAAAGGCTTGGACACCTCTTTCAAAATCTCTAATGTAACCCAGAACCGCTAAACTTTGATCAACTACCAAATCTACTTTTAGATAGCCAAAACTTCCCTCTTTTTCAAAAATTTCACCTTCAGTTTTCGATAAATCAGCTGGCAATAAATTACATTCTTTTTTTAATAAATCTAAATATTCATCCTCCCAAGTAAATTTGTTGAAATCTGCATAAAGTGGCTGTCTAACCCTTACATTTCCAGTTTTTCTGCTCGAGTGAATATCACTGACTAATTGTCTAAGTTCGTCCATTTTGTTTAAAACTTCTTGTTGTTTTTCGGTGATTTCCATCGTGAGCGGGTAATCAGTCAAATGTACTGATTCTGGCTGATCGTCGGTTTTTATAACTTGCCAAAGTCTTTCCATATTAAAAGGTTGCAGACTGGCAGTAGCAGTAGCAAATAAATACATAGTTTTTTGGAGACAGCTAGCTACTTCCTCGCCATAAATTGGCAATAAATCTTTACTTCGTCTGATATACCAAGTTGAAAAATCTCTAATATATGGAATAATCAATCTGGCAGCTTTTTGCATTTGGTAGCTATCCATATAAGTTTCTACCTGTTTGATGTAATTTTGAGTATAAATCAACCACCAACGGTTAAGTGGATGTTTGAAATTCACTGTATTTTTTGGAGAATGAAGACCAAAAACAAATTCAATATATTTATTAGAATTAGAAAGTAAAAGTGTAGTCTCTCTAAAAGTAGTTTGTAAATCTTGGTCTTTGAAAGATAAACCATCCAAATCTAAAACTGTGGAAGCCAGTAAATAATTACGAACAGCATCGGCTCCAAATTTTTCAAGTAGAATATTCGGATCGGTAAAATTCTTTTTGGATTTACTCATTTTTCGCCCGTCAGCAGCCAAAATCAAACCGTGTGAATTGACATTTTTGTAAGCTGGTTTATTAAAAATTCCGGTGGACAAAACATGCAAGGTTCGAAACCAACCTCTAGTTTGATCTTGAGCCTCCAATATCCAATCAGCTGGAGTATTTTTTTCTACAAATTCTTTGTTTTCAAATGGGTAATGCCAAGATGCAAAAGGCATAGAGCCGGAATCTACCCAAGTATCCAAAACATCAGAAATTCTGTAATAAATATTTCCTACTTCATCTTTTAGATAAATATAATCAATATACGGACGGTGCAAATCCAAAAGTCTGATCAGACCTGTTGGTTGAAATTCATCTTTGAGTTTTTCTACTCTTTGGTAAAAATAAAAAATTTGAGTGTTTTTCTTGCTATCTGGGTGCAGTGTCAAAAGCCAAGTAGTCCAAAAAACCTGTTCCTCATTACTAAACATCAATTGCACAACTGGATATTTATCAAATAATTCCATAATTTCATTGAGCATATTTTGGGCATATTGAGCAAAAATATTTATATCCAAATCTCTCTGTTTTCGCATTTCAGTCAAATATTTACTTCTGAATTGAGTAGCATTTATTCCGAGTGGCAGCTTGGTCAATGAATCGGTGAAAATAACAACTTTACCTTCCTCGTACAAATCCTGCTTTAGATCTCTAGTATTTAAGATTTTGTAAATTGGATTGACCGCATATTTTTCTAATTTTTCTATACTATCAACAAAAATCTGTCTGCTTTTGTCATCAGTTTGCCAAATTGGCAGCGGACTTCCCCAATATCTACTACGAGAAATAGACCAGTCAGGAGCAGTTTCAAGTCCTTGCCCGAATCTACCATATTTCAAAGTTTCAGGATACCAATTTATCTGTTCATTTAATTCTAAAGATTTTGCTTTTAGTTTAGTTTCTCCGATAAACCAGCTTTCCTGAGCTGCATAATATACAGATTTTCCATCTCGGTCATAAATCGGAACTCGGTGGGTAAATTTTATTTTTCTAAATAGTAATCCTTTTCTTTCCAAAATTTGAACAATTACTGGATTTGCTTCCAAGAAATTTTTACCAAAAGCCTGTTTCAATTCTAAATTTAAATTATTTCGCATTTCGCCGTGTTCATTTAGACAGGTCAAAATAGGCAAATTTCGTTCTTTTTTTAGATCAAAATCTTCGGCTCCGTAGGCTGGAGCGATCTGGACAATACCAGTTCCACTC
>JBIIDY010000157.1:0-3235 GCA_044238065.1 Limisphaerales bacterium
GCCAAAAATCTAAGGTAGGTCTGGAAATTCCAAAAATTTTACAGATGTTTAATTTTGAAGAAATTGGTGTTTTATTTGAGCTATTTTGTTTGAAAAAAGTAATGACTTTTAACCTCAAATCGTTGCTGTAGTGGGACATACCAAAATTGTAGAAAATATTTTATTTTTTGTAAAGGTGTGGTAGGGATTGACTATATAATTTTTTTAAAAGTTCAAAAAGATTTGTCAAAAACTATTTTAAAAGGTATACTTGAGAGCAATCTTATATATGAACTACTATGATAGTATATCACTACACACATCTTAAAAATCTCCGGGATATTTTGGAAACAGGCTTGCAGCCAATGACTCTAATTGCTGAAGGTCAATATAAGCAGTTAGCCCCTGAGAGCTTAAAAAAAAAGAGCAATTTTTGGGCTACTTTTACCTCAAGATCCTAAATGGAAATTTAACCAAGTCTTTCCCGATAATTGGCAATATTTAACGCATGACATCGGTCCAATTTTATTAGAAATCAAAGTTGATAAAAATGATCCAGATATATTAATTGGTGATGAAGCTTATTTTCAAGCTCAAACTTATATTAAGGATCCAGGATATCATAATTTTCCTCCGAATATAAAGTCTAAAGATTGGGCAGAAGTATTTCAAAAATACGACGAGAGTGTCGTCTCGATTAAAGAATATTTACACTTACCTGATAGGTCAAATTACATTCTTCCAAAAGTTTTAATAACCAAAACGATTCCTTCGGAGTATTTAGAAATATCTAAAAATCAAGAGCTACTTCAAGAATACATGAAATCATTAAACCCTGAGGCTAACATTTATAAAAACTTAGTTCGGGAGTTGCGAGAATTTGATGATTTGGAGGGATTTACAGGTTTTGAAACGCAGGAAAGAAGGAATTTAAATTAAATTTAAGTTTTTAGCTAATTCATAAAAATGTTTAGAATAGTTTATGCTTAGGAAGCATTATTTTCTTTGAGTGTAGTTTGCGGATAAAACTTGTGTGTAAGTGTACAAAAAAACAGGTAGAGGTACAAAAATAGTCCCCAGTTACATCTATTTTTAGTGATTGAACATAGCAATGGAGTAGTTTGCGATACTAAATTTCCACAATATCTAAAATATCAAACTAATTTTGAATAACTTTTCAACTCTCAAGCAGTTTTTGACTCCAAAGGTTTTGAGTTATTTATGAATTCCAGCAGATCTTCAATGAAAAATTGCCTGCCGTCGTATTTTAAGAATTGACGCTCAAAAATATAACCAGTTTCGCTTGTAATTAATTTTCCAAACTGCCCCACAGCGTTGCCTTCAATCAAACAAACATTGTGATTTTGGACTACAAATTGACGGAAAACCTCCGTTCGCAGTGGCCAAAGATAACTAAAATGCAAATAATTAACTGTGATTTTTTTTGATTTGCCCTGTTGATTTTCCAAATTTTCCCACAGATTGCCAAATTTTAGTTTTTGGTGTAAATTAGTTTGATTTTTTTTCTCCAAAGCACCGTTTTCATCCTGGCCATTTCCGCCATTATCTTGATCCAAATAATTCATCAAGTCCAGAATAACGTTCAAGCTACTGCCAAAACCGACGAAGGAAAAGTCAGCCTTTTCTGGGCCAAAAATCCGCGGCTCGGGTAAATTTGCCAAAATGGTCGACTGCTTTCTTCTTCTTTTTTCCACCATTTCTATCGCATTTTTAGCGGATTCGTCCACACTACCAAGCTCATCATGCTCATCGCCGTTAGCAAAAAAAACTGGCAAAAAATCACCATCAGTCCCATACGCTCCTGGCACCCATCTTGGAGAAACGCCATTTTCAGTTAGTTGATATCTTTTGGACATTTGAATTTTTGGTTGATTTGTTATTGAAATGTTAAATAATAGTTTGGGGGGAATTTTTGAAACCTTGTGAAAATCTTGGAATCTTGATTTATTTTTAAGCAGTGGATGATTTATCAAGAGCTTGTGAAATTTTTAACTTGGTTCGTATTCTAAAAAGAATGTAAAAAGAATGTAAAAAGAATGTGGAAAAGTAATTAAAAAACTATTCAACCAAATCCCCGACATACATCGGTGCAAGAATATCCTTAATTTTTATGGAGCCAAAAGGCCCGCCAGGATGGTTTACTGACGCTTCGTCAATTTCTTGAGAACAGTATTTGGCAATAGACCGTTCGCCACCGGGGTGAATTTTAAGATATAGTGTCACGTCATAAACCTTTTTGTCGTAGCTGACCCAGCAGTCATTTTTGTTGGAATGTTTTGCAAATTCATTTTTGTCAATTTTTCTGACTTCTTTGGCTTGGCTTACATTTTCAGTTGCGGGGCTGGATGAGATTTTTGAGAGTTCCACTTGAGAATTTTGGGAGTTTTGAGATTTGGTAGAATTTTGATTTGCTCCATTTTGGTTTGTGATATTTTGAGGGTTATTTTGAAGACTTAGGACTGTTACGATGCCAGCTGAAATGACCAAAATAGCTAGTAAAATAAGAATAAATTTTTTCTGAGAAAGATTTTTTAGCATATTTTAGAGTTTTGTTAAAAAAAGAATTGGTAAAGAGCAAGTTTACAGTTTAGATTAAAAATAGAAAATTTATTGGTTTTTTGTCAAGCGGGGAATTTTTTGGTTTGGGTTTAAAGTTTAAATCTCTTTCCCGAGTTCTAAATCTCTAATTTTGGCTATTTTTTGTTGGTTTTTTTGCAAGGATAAAATGGTTGATAAAACTGACTTTTCCAAAATCCAAGACTTCATTTTTCGCAAAACTTTTTGAAAACACTATTTTTTCCCTAACTTTAAAAAGCTTCTCATGACTTTATTTTTGAAAACCGAATAAAAATCAAACGAAACTTTGAAAACAGGTCTATTAAATAAATGCAAAAAAAAGTAGTTTCAGAGATTTCGGGTGTAAAAATTGCCAAGAATTTCAAATGTCAAACTGAATAACTAATAAATACAACAAATCTATTGACAAAAAGTGGAATTTGGTGTTTTGTAACAAACAAGCCAAATAAAGCAAATTTTTTTAATTGCCCCGAACCACTAAAACTCAACTTTGTGTTGATATTAAGCCAAGAAATTGGATAAGGATATTGAAAAATTAAGCTGAATTAACCTTGTTTTTAGTTACGAGCAAGAACTCCAACAACCCTTAAATTGTCGTAATAATCTAAATTCTAACCCTAAACCAAACTGCCAAAAAGCTAGCGAAAATTCCAAATTT
>JBIIDY010000038.1:0-11498 GCA_044238065.1 Limisphaerales bacterium
TAAATCAAGATGATATTTTAAAGCTTGCCAAAAAACTAGATAAAACTCAAATTGGTTCGCAAGGTGGTATTTTGGTTGAAGGCAGTGCCAAGTTTTTACTCCAAAGAATCCGTGACGAAGCACACCGTTTTGGCATCAAACACAATCGCAAAGCTCACCTCAAAAGCATTTCCCAATCAGAGCTGGACAAAATTGTCGGGCCAAAAACCAAGCAAAAACTGCTCACCAAATTCACTTCCTTATCTCAAATCGTGGAAAATTTAACCAACAATGAACTTTTGGTAGAGGAAATTGTCGGTGCCAAAAATTTAGCCAAACTTCAAAAACACTTTTTGCCAAGTCAGAAATTTTAAAAGTTTAAAATGCTTTCAAGATAAGTTGAAATTCAAAACCCCCACAAAATTTCCCCAAAAAATCCACATTCTTCACGCTTTTCATTAAATTTTCACAGTTTCAAAAATATCAAACAAATCAGCATTAAAATTTAGTCTTATAATTATTTCTAGAAAATGAAAACAAAGAAAACTGGTAGAAAATGGCTTGAAATCAAAGAAAAGTAGTGAAAAGTAATTTTAGAAATTTTGAATTAAAAAAAGTTTGAATTATCAAGTTAACTGGACTGTTAATTTTGACTAATTTTCCGCTTGCCAAAAAATAAAAATTTGTTTTCTAGGCTGCTAATTGGTTTTAATCAACCATACTACAAACTAAAATCAAGTTGAATTCAAACGTTCTCAATTATCATTTTTTTATCCGAAATTTTAAAATTTTTCAGCTTTTCAAAATCATTTTATGCCCAAAATCTCTAAAGAAATTCGTATTCTAGCTATAATTTTCCTGCCCTTCCTCTTGATAGCTGTAATTTTGGGAGCAATCTATGCTCCGTATTTATGGACACCCAAACCAAAAGTGGATTTTATTTACAGTTACAGCGAATATTGTCAAAATTCCCGATTACTCGTAGAAAATTCCAAGCTAAAAATGACATCAAAAAATGACGGAAATCCTTGTGAAAACAGTGTTGAAGCCAAAATTTATTATCACAATGTGACCGAAAATAGGTCACGAGAAATCACTTTTGCCGAAGCTGGAAAGTTGACTTTGGATAATTCCAACAAATCTAGTGATGGCTATATTCTAAAAAATAAATCCAACAGTTCTGGTAGCTTTTTGTTTTATTCATCTGGTAATTCTGGTCTTTATTTGGTCAAGGATACGCTAAGTTTTGAACAAGATTTGCAGATGCCTTCTTATTATTACTCCACCGACAGATTTTTTTTAGCTTGGGTGAAGTAGGTATTTTTAGTAATTTCACAATTTACCTTTTGGTATATTTATTGGAAACCATAATTTTGCTTTTTTCACTAGAACTTCTTAAAAACCCATTTTAAAAAAAATAATTGACGAATTTTAAAATCTATATTTGTTTTTTTCAATCATTCAGTTCTTTTTGACGAATTCTTATGTTTTTTATAATTCCGTTCTTAATTGCAAGTATTACCATTTCTAGCCTGCAAAATCAACCAATTCCAGCAAGTCAACTAGCCCAAGATCTAGAGCCATATTCAAAAAATGCAAACCAGTCTTCCACCCAAAACTCATCTTTGCCAAAAATAGAAATTCAACCATTGGTTGCGGACGCCGAAAACGATGTAGTAGTTTTGGAAGAATGTGATTTGGCCATAAGATTTAATAAAAATAATAAACTGGGACATAAGATAATCGCTGAAAAGGATAAAAATGATGGTGGCACATTTAGTTGGTTGTTTGAACACAAAAGCAAGACTAGAGCAATCAGTCTTTTGGATGAAAAAAATGATGGAGCAAGAATGGATTTGTCCATTATTTTGGTAGAATGTACAGATAATTTTACAAAAAATTATGATTACTTTTTTAATATGCTGAAAGCTTCTAAAGAAGAAATAAAATTCAGTTCTAACTGTGATAAAAAAGATTGGTTTGAAGAATTTAATTTTAGTTTGAGGGGCTTTTGTGGTTTAACGGAAAAGATAATTTTATTAAAAGTTGGACCTGGTGTAGCACCAGTAACTAACAAAATACTAATGTTTGAAACTAAAAATACAACCTACTCCATCAGAACTTTCACAGGACTAAATTTTGATTTGGAACTACAACCAAATTCACTAGCTCCAAGCACACCGAGTGTGAAACTATAAAAATTATGCCAATCTTAGGTCATTTTAACTCACAAAATCATAATTTAAAATTCTCAAAAATCAAATCAAAAAACCTATGCCTGATCAAAACCAACCCGTCCCAAACTTTGATAAAAACAATTTTTTGGAGACTCTAACTCAAGCTCTAAACTCGGAGCAAATTTCTAAAAATGAAGTTTTGGAACTTGTCAATAAATCAGGCCACAAAGCCACTTCTAGCAATTTACCTGTCAAGATTTTATCCATTTTGGGAGCAGTTATTTCCATTCTGGGCATCATCTTTTTTGTCAATCAAATCTGGAATAACTTAGGAGACTGGGGGCAAATTCTAATTACACTTGGCACTGGTTTGCTATTTTTCATTTCTGGAATTTTCTTAATGTTGGAAAAAAGTCCCAAATTTATTTCTCTTTCCGTTCACTTGATTGGAGCAGTTTTAATTCCTTTTGGTATTTCCGTGACTTTGAGTAAATTACCCATATTTGACAACTCAATTTTACTAATTAATTTCTTGGTTTTTTCAGCTTTGGCAATGGTTTATTTAACTACTGATTTTTTTCTCAAAAGTAACCTTTTTACCACTGCAACTTATATTTTTGGCACAATTAGTTATTTTAGTTTAGTATCGTGGATTTTAAGAGATCAAATCACCTCTTTAGATTTTAGAGTTGGTTGGACTTTTACAGCTATTTATGGTGTCGTTTTGGCAATTTTACCACGAATTTTGGAGATTGATTTTAGGGAAAAAACTTATAAATTTTTTGAAGGTGTGGGTTATTTGGCGTTTTTCATTTCTCTTTTTGGAATTGTTTTTGACACACCGCTGGAAATTGTGGCTGTTTTTACCTATATTACCGGGATTTTTTTGGGCAGTCAAATCAAATCATCATCACTCCTAACTTTTAGCTTTTTAGCCATCACTTCGTATATTTTGTATGTCAACGGCAGGTATTTTACCGAGTTTATTGGCTGGCCAGTGGGTTTGATGTTGAGCGGTTTTATTTTGATTTTGAGTGGTTATATTTTTTCCAAAATGAATAAAAAAGACTTGTCAGGAAAAGCCTAAAAAATTCTGATATTTTGTGATTCATAGTTTAGATTTTTTGGATAAAAGTAGTGATTTTGAGTTGTGATTTTTCAATTAGACGTGTTTTTATTATTGTAATAGACCAATTACTATGAACAATTTTTAACACAAAAATAAACCATTAACCTCCAGACAAGTTGCTTTGCCAATAAGTCCTTCAAAAAGGGGTTTTTAGCTATATTTTAGCTATATTTTGATTTGAAATTTCATCATAATTTTCACATTTTATGCTTTTTTTGTTCGTTGAAAAAGGTCTAATTTAAAGAAAAATACTAAATTAACTTGACTAAAATTAGATAATTATTTTGGCTTGTTTTTATCTATTATTCTTTTGATTTTTCTGTAATTTGGAACCTGGTTAGTGTTTAAATTTCAAAAGTTTTCAAACTACCAAAAAAAACCAAGTGCAAAAGTACAAATTTCAAAAATTAAATTAACAAGTTCACCAAACAACAACAAATTTTGGCTTTACTGTTAGCCTTATTTACACAATCCAAACACCCAATTACTATGTTTCGCCGTCTCCTTTTGGTCTTTACAGATGCAGATCTTCGCAAAAAAATGCTTTATATTGTGCTTTTATTAGTAGCAGCAAGACTTTTGGCACATATTCCAATTCCAGTTTTGAGGACTCAAGATATTAGTCTTTTAGTTGATAATGATGCTGTTTTTGGTCTGCTAAACACTATTTCTGGAGGAGCATATGGCAAACTTAGCATCGTAATGTTGGGCGTTGGCCCTTATATTACCGCTTCCATTGTAATTCAGCTACTTGGAGTTATCGTCCCAAAAATTGCTGAAACCCAAAAAGAAGGTGAACTTGGCAAGCAAAAAATTAACAAATGGACTCGCATTTTAGCTGTTCCTTTGGCAGCCTTAAACGCTTGGGGAACTTTACAATTCCTTTCTTCTGGACAAACTTCCACCACAATCCAACTTCCACCAACTTTAACAAACCCTAATATCACCGAGAGTTTTTGGTACTGGGCGATTGTTATTTTGTCAATGACGGCTGGTAGTATTATTATGATGTGGATCGGAGAAATTATCACTGAATTTAAAATGGGAAATGGGGTTTCTTTACTTATTTTAAGTGGAATAGTAGCTAGACTTCCAGATCAAGTTATCAAGTTTTGGCAAGCAGTTCAACCTAATTTTGCTTTACTTTTGGAAAAATTCTCTTGGTCAAAATTCTTTAATGTTGATGTTTGGAAAGCCTTTTTATGGGAAAATTCTACCTGGGGAGGTGTTCGCAGCTTTGTAATGTTTTTTCTAATTTTTTTGGCAACTCTTTTTGCTGTAATTTTTATCAATGACGCTATTCGCAAGCTAATTATAATTTATTCTCGCCGTGGACACACTGAAGGAAAAAGTAGAACTTTGGAAAATGTTAAAGCAGACTTACCGATCAAAGTCAATATCGCTGGAGTTTTACCAATAATTTTTGCCGTCTCTTTTATTCTTTTCCCAACTATTTTATCTCGTTTTTTTGTTAGCTCTAACTTGCCAGTTCTTCGTGAGGCTGCGCAAAGTGTCGAGACTTATCTTAGTGCCAACCCTAAAGAAAATCCTGAACCAGTTTTCAACTTGCCAAAAAGTGAATTTTTAGGCTTTTATACAACTAATGATAAAGAGCAATTAAATTCGGCCAAAGGTTATGATTTGACTACAGGGCAAGAACTTTTTGGTTTTACTTTGACGACCAGATCCGACGTTGATAATAGTTTCTTTGAGGGCACACCACTAGAAAATATCAAATTTAAAGGCACAACATTAGGCTTTTTACCAGAGACAATTATTCGCTGGAATGGTATTTTGGCTTACACATTTTTCTACTTTATCTTGATTATTTTCTTCACATATTTTTACACTTCAACCATCGCTTTTAAAACTGATGATGTTGCTGAAAACCTACAAAAAAGTGGAGCTTATATTCCCGGCTACAGACCAGGTGAACAAACTCAAAATTATTTAAGCTATATTTCTAATCGTTTGAATGTGGCTGGCAGTATTTTCTTGGCTATAATTGCTATCGTTCCTTTTGTCTTTAATAATACTTTTCAGTTTGGGGATGGTACTTTGTCAGGAATTGTTGGAGGAACAACTTTACTAATTCTTGTCTCGGTAACTATTGAAACTCTCAAACAGTTGGAAGCTCAAGCCACCGCTATTGATTACCAAAGATTTACCAAATACTAGGGTTTTGACTCTGTTTTTTTTTTGGGATTTACCTACAATTTACACCAATATTTCAAACCATCCTTCAAATCGCTTTTGATCTAATTTTTGAGATAGTTTACAACAAACCAAGATTAAGAAATTTTCAGGATTTTTTAATTATTTTAAAATTTACACGCTTCATATCAGCTTAGAGAAAGCACCCCGTCCACTGCCACCCCTCACGAGGGGAATTTCAATCAAGCTACTTTTCTATAATTTTTTTTAACCACATTTAGTTTTCTGTGCTTCCCTTTGAATTTAGTCGTTTTTTAATTTTTGGAACTATTGGTTTTTTTAACGCCATTTTGGATACAGCTATTTGGAAGACTTTGGTTTCCATTTTGCAAAAAAATCCAGAAATTATCAAAAAATTTCACAAATTTCATTTTAACGAATATTCTTTTTCTCACGCTTTTTCGTTTATAATTTCGGCTATTAGTAGTTATTTTCTCAATAAAAACTTAACTTTTGGCGACTCACTCAAAAATGACACTTGGCAAGTTTTTCGTTTTTTTACCGTAGCCAGCTTCAGTTGGGTTTTGACCACGATTTTTCTAAATTTTTTGACGGAAACTAGTTTCATTTTGAACATTCCCAAACCCAAAATTATAGCTCAGCATTGGCCACTTTTTGCCAAAATTATGACGATTGCTGTGAGTATGATAACTAATTTTATTGGCTATAAACTCTTTGTTTTTGGTTAATTCGTTTTTACTTTTTTTAAAATAATGTTTTAAATTTTTCTTTCATCTTGACATTTTTTAGTTTTTATTTCATTGTAAATTACAGTGTAATTCAAATTATTATTTTAAATTTTACTAAAACTTTTGGGATTTCTTAACCGACTAGTTCAATCTTATTCTTTATAAAAAACTAAACCAAATTTTAAACCTTAAATAATTTTTTTAACATTACCCGTCTTATTTTTTTCAACTAATATGTCTAATTTTCTTACCCAAAACGGTCTTAACGAGTTAATTGAAGAGCTAAAAATAATCAACGAAGAAAAAATGCCCAAAATTTTGGAGGGCTTAAATGAGGCTTTGGCAGCAGGAGATTTGAGTGAAAACTCGGCTCGTGATGGACTTTTGATTGAACAAAAAAATCTTTTAGATCGCAAGCAATACATTGAAGATGTTCTCAAAAACTACACAATTATTGAAGAAAATAATCTGTCGCAATCTAAAACAGTCAAAATTGGCAGTACGGTCAAATTGGAATATACTGATTCCAAAAAAATCGTTACCGTGCAAATTCTCGGATCTTCTGAAGCTGATATTTTGGAAGGAAAAGTTAGTAACGAAGCACCAGTAATTCTACAAATTTTGGGCAAAAAAGCTGGAACTGAAGTTAATTTTAAGCATAAAAACACGAAGCAAACAGTCAAAATTCTAGAAATTCTCTAAAAAATTATTTAGTTATTATCTGACCTTAATCAACATAAATTTTGTCAACTGAAAAGTAAATTTTAAAAAGTTAATTTCAACCTAACTGCTTAGTAAAAAAAATTAGTGTTTTCTCTAATCCAGTTTTAAAAAAATAATGAATTTATATGATATTTCACCGACCTTTTTTGATTGAGCAAAAGCTTAATTTTTCAACGGAGATTGATGAGACATTTCTAGAAATTAGATTTTCACCAAGTTTTGTGATTGGGCAGGTGGTGGAGATTTTTAATTTGGCAGATCTGACGGCATATTTTTTGACAGAATCAAAGAAAGTTCTTAAAATATGGGGTAAAGTGATAGAAATTGATACCGATAAAATTAGAATTATGGTAATGAGCAAACTGATTTGGACAATTGACGAGATTTTGGTGACTAATTCTGAGGACGTTTTCCCAATTTTTAACCCCAGTCTTTTGGGAAGGTTTTGGTCTATGTCTTCAGGTTTTTTGGAAAATAAATGGCAGGAAGAAGAGGTTCATGAGCAGCTTTTGGGAAGTAAGCTTTTGGAAGGTAAGAAAGTGAACTACAAACAAACTCCGCTCAATTGGAACATAGATAAATTTTTTAACTCTCAAACTGATAATCAAAATGGTAAGCAAAACGACTTAGTTTTACGACATTTTAACGATAATTTCAAACAGATTTTAGCCCAAAATTATCACCAAAAAAGTAAAAATAATCTCACTCAGGTTTTTGAAGATTGGCAAGATCTTGAAAATACGTTCTTGGAAACCAAAAATAAATCGTCAATTTTCCATTTTAAAATCAGCAATCATCCCAAAATACTTTCACCAAAATACACATTTACTCAAAACTGTGGACACTTAATCACCAAAATCAAAGAATTTTTGCCACAACCTATTTTCATTATTTTAAGTCAAAATTGTGATGAAGCGGAACTAAAAAATTTTTATTTTCAAATGTCCAATGAAGTTCACCTTTTTAACTGTTTTGTAATTGTAAGTGAAAACCAGA
The DNA here is from genome assembly GCA_044238065.1 of Limisphaerales bacterium. Classification (GTDB taxonomy): domain Bacteria; phylum Patescibacteriota; class JACMRA01; order JACMRA01; family JACMRA01; genus JBIIDY01. The sequence continues at coordinate 7,908 of JBIIDY010000038.1, forward strand.
CTCAAAATACCTTTTTGACTGAAAAATCATTAGAAATTACCAATTTTTTTGAAGAAGTTTTGCAAAAATCAGTTTTTTTAATCAGCTAATTTAAGTTAATAAAAAAAGATTTGAAAATCTAGTTATAAATTTAGTTGTAATTAAACTTTGAATTAAAATTATAATTGTCAATTTGTAAGGTTTATTTTTAGGTACATTTTATGCACGATACCCATGTTCACCTAGAAATGCTTTTGGAAAAGCTAAAAATTATTCCGAGTGATTCAAGAAAAAATTCACCACAAATACTGACCAAAGACCAAAAAATGGAACTGGAAGTATTGCTGAAAAATCATGATTTTGTCATTCAGTCAACTGTTTCTTGGGATAATTTTGGATTAGTTTGGAAACTTTTTAATGAGTTTGACAAAATAAAATTTTTGTTTGGGACACATCCGGAGCTGGTTGATAATGACTTTGAAATAGAAAGGTATCTCATGGAGCAAAAGCATTTTTGGGAAAACTGGCTTGAAAAAAATCTAAACTTAACAGGCCTGACCGCCGGTAAAAAGATAGAAAATCTGGCGAAATTGATTGGTGTTGGTGAAATTGGACTTGATTATTTTTACACTCAAGATTCAAATTTGGTTCAAACGCAACGAAAACTTTTTGAAAGTCAAATTGATTTAAGTCTAGAAATATCTCAAGAAATTCAACAAATTAGAAAAACAATTGCCGATTCGATTGACAAGTCAGAAAACTTAATATTGGGAAGTGAGATAAAAATAAATTCTCATAAAAAACTGCCAATTATTATTCATTGTCGCTTTGCTTTTGACGATTTATTAGCTATTTTAAAAAATTTTCCACAAGTTCACAATAATTTTTTAATTCACTGTTTTACTGGAGATATTGATAATTTGCGACAAATTTTGGATTTTGGTGGTGTGGTGGCTTTTGGGGGAATTTTGACCTATAAAAATGCCGAAAAACTCCGAGAAGCTGCCAATTTTTGCCCACTTTCAAGTTTAGTTTTGGAAACAGATTTACCTTTTTTGTCCCCGCAAACTCAAAGAGGTCAAGTTTGTCTGCCTAGTTTTATTCAAGAAATTGTCGATAAACTATCTGAAATCAAACACGTTACTCCGCAAGAAATCTGGCAAAATAGCCTTCAAAATACGCAAAATCTATTTTCTTTATAGAAATTTTAAAAAAGTCTAAAAATTCTAAAACTCAAAGCTCTGAAAAAATTCTCTTGAAATAAATTGAAAATAGAAAATTTCCACCAATTGACCAGATGATTTTGTGAGATTTTTAGGATTTTACAACTCTAAGTTCCAATTCTAACTTGTCCAGAATAGATGAGTTTTTGGTTGTTTTTGTGTCTGATTTTTGCCAAAAGTTCTTGTAAAGTTGAAATTTCCAAAAAGCCACTTTGATAAACTTCCAACGCCAAATGGTAACTCAAATTATCGGTGTAAAATTTTTTTGCAGAAATGTTATTTGAATTTGCCTTGTTTGAATTTGCCTTGTTTTTTTGAGAGTTTTGCTCGTCTAATTCGTCTGAAATTTCTTTGGGTTTTTCAAAACTGGCTTTTCCGAAACTTGCGAACATTTGCCAAGATTGGAGCCATAAAAAAATTATTCTACTACTGGTAAAGCTAGCACCGGGCAGAATTAAGTAAAAAATTTCTTTTTCCAGTGTGATTATGGGCCAGAGTTTTTGCCACAAATTTTCAAACTCTTTATCCAGATTTAAAAAGCCATTTTCAGGTATAACTTGGTCAATTAGAACCAGTTTTTGCTTTGTTAATCGGTAAATTTTGAGATTTTGCGACAAGCAGAAAATTAGTGATGATTTGGTCATAATGATTTTACAATAGTTTTTAATTTTTAAGTTGAAATTTTTTTAGAATTGTTGGTTGAATTTTTTTGGTTTTTAAAACTGTTATTTTGGGCAAAGTTAGTAGGATTATTAGTTGAATTTTATTCAAGGTTTTTGGCTTTTTTTTATTGACAAATTTGATTTTGTTGTTGTAATTTATTTATAATTTACGTTTATAGGATAATAAAGAAATTTTTGTTTTTTAGTCAATTTTTGGCATTTTGGAAATTCTATAAAGGTTTCATTATCATTTTTTTTGGCATTTTCATGTCAATGTTATTATCAATTTCTCGCAAATTTTGGTTAATAATTCTTGGACTAACAAGAAAAAATCATTCAAATCCACCACTTACTACATTTTTTAGCTTTTTATAAATAATCATGTCTCTTATTTTACCGATTGTATTTTTTTTCTTAGGTCTTTTTATTTTGGTTAAATCTAGTGATTATCTAGTTGATGGGGCAAGTAGCATTGCCGGAAAATTCAACATTTCACCCATCGTTGTTGGTCTTACAATTGTAGCTTTTGGAACTTCTGCCCCCGAGCTTGTGGTCTCTATAACTTCGGCTTTATCAGGATCTACGGACATTGCACTGGGAAATGTTGTCGGCTCTAATATTTTTAACATTTTATTTATTTTAGGGGTTTCAGCATTGATTTATCCCATTTCTTTAAAGAAAAATACAGTCTGGAAAGAAATTCCTTTTTCACTTTTAGCTGTACTTTTGTTGCTATTTTTTGGAGCAAGTTTAGCTATTGACAAAGGGCAATTCATTGATATTTATGGTCTTTCTACCCTTACAGTTTTGGGCAAGAGTTATGGTCTGACTCTGTTGAGTATTTTTGTTGTTTTTATGTATTATGTCTTTGGAATAGCCAAGACCACTGGCGATATTGACAACGTGGAAATCAAAGAAATGCCAATTTGGAAATCTAGTTTGACCGTATTTTTAAGTTTGCTTTTTTTGAGCCTTTCTGCCAAGTTTTTGGTTACGGATAGTGCCATTGCGATCGCCAAAATACTGGGAGTTTCAGAGGCTTTGATCGGGCTTACCATCGTTGCGGTAGGAACTAGCCTTCCTGAACTGGCAACTAGTGTCACCGCCGCCGTCAAGAAAAATAGTGATATTGCGATAGGAAATGTGGTTGGCTCTAATATTTTTAATATACTTTTTGTTTTAGGGTCAACTCTTATGATTAAGGATGTGCCGATTAATGGGCAAAATGTATTTGACATTATTTTTCTAGTTTTCACCACGGTTTTTTTGTTTATCTCAGTTTTCGTCTTGCAAAAGTTCAAACTCAACAAAATAGAGGGTATTTCTATGATAATTCTGTATATTGCCTACACAGTTTTCATTATTAACCGATAGAACAATAAAATTTCTGGAGCAAAATTCTTCAATTCCGAACTACAAATTTTTTTAGACTGATCAAAATCTAACTTGTCAAGAAAGAAACCAGAAGGGCTGGGTCGTCTAATAATTAACAGTCAAAGCTCTGTGAAATCTATCCTCCTTATAAAACAGTTTGGAAGTTCTAAAATATTTGCCTTATCTAACTCGGATATGTAGACTGTTACCAATAAGTTTAGGAGTTTCATAACCATCATTAATTTCTTTGGATTTTTTATTTTGATGAATATGTATGTGTGGTTCACTGCCCAGACCTTTTACTTCACTGTGACAAGCTAAGTCAGGTCTTCCAAATCTTATTACGAGGCAAT
>JBIIDY010000001.1:0-35133 GCA_044238065.1 Limisphaerales bacterium
CTAACTATATTGGAAGTGCTAATATGATGTCTGCTAATTTAATAAGTACTTACGCTTTGCCGTCAACTGCTGGTTATAATAATTTGGCAGGCTGGACATTAAGCAAATCTGTTGGTGCTAGCGGCGTTTTTAGTTTAGTTTCTCTTGGAATACAAGTCTTGGCGGCGGGAACTTATATGGTTTTTGCTAATGCTACTTATAGCGTGCCGTCTGGGTCAATTTCAAATATAGCAATGTCAGTTAGTGGTGGATTTCTTGCACCCCCCAGCAACAAAGTAGAGGCAAGTAGTAATTCTGGTTTTGGTTATTTGTCTGCTTTTATAGTTGACGATGTCGCAGCCAATACTACTTTTAATGTTTTGGTGAATAATCTGGGGCTTGGTTCTGGGCGTTTAATTACACAATGTGCTCTTACAATTTTTAGACTTAAATAATCTTTTTTTACATTTTTACTATATTATGCCTGTATTTTCTAACACTTCAACAATCGCAAATGGTCGCAAATTGACTAAATTAACAAGTTTTCTAAGCACAGAAAGGAAAGAGTGCGAAGCTAGACTAAAACCAAATGAAAAAATAGAAAGAATTGATAAAGCGGAGGTTTGGATAAAAATTGATGGAATTGTTTTTGAAAAAAGCGGAACTGTTTTTGAAAGCGGTTTGGAACTGGAAACAGTGGAAACGCCCTTGAAAGAAAGTAATAAATTTTCAGTAGTCTTTGCCAAATATGAAGGTAAAAAATTTGATTTTGAAATAGTGGCTTTGGTTAGTCAAAACAAAGAACTGGTCAAAGAATGTGAAGAAAAGCTAAAAACTGTTTATAGTAATGTTTGGGTTGAAGAAAGAAACTGTAAAATTATAAATGAAAATACAATTAGATTTGAGAAAAAAAGTTATAGTTTAGATTATTTTGATATTGATGATTTGGATCCAACAAGCCCTGATATTTTTAGTAAAATTCATAAATTAGATAATTAGATTTTACACGCCGTATTAGTTTATTGTATGGTTGAAATATGGCTATCAAAACAATTATCTTGACAAAACAGACAAGGACATTTCACGCTTTGCCTGTGATTGAATTCGTGCAAGGCGAGACGGTCAAGTTTAGAATGCCTGACACTGATACTGATTTAAACGGTGCTAGTTTGCTTTTTTCCTTGCGAGAGGGTCTAAATAATCCAAATCAAAGTTTAGTTAGTCAACCCGAATTAATAGCAAATAATCAAAGGAATTTGACGGTTAGTGGAGGTTTTGCTGATTGGTTTTTGAATCACAATGAAACGAAAAATTGGGGAGTTGGAAATAAAATCTATACTTTGGAAGTCAAGGTAAAATTGACTAATGGTTTTATTTTTGAGTGGGGAAAATACGAGACAAGAATTAGTGAAAATCTAGTGGCTGGGTTGGCAAGCAGTGTGAATTTTGCTAATTACTTTACCGCTGGAAATACAAGGGAGTTTTGGTTAAGTCCACGAGATAGTGGCACTTTAACTTTGAGTGGATCAAACATTACTCAAATCAATGATAAAACGGCGAATGCTAGGAATTTTACAAGCACAGCTGGTCAGCAATTGGTTTTGAATAGTGGGGGAATTAACGGAGTGCCAGCAATGGTCAGTGACGGAGTGGACGATCAATTGACTTTTTCTAGTTTAGATTTTACTATATTTACTTTGATAATGGTAGCAAGTAATAGTGGCTCAAATAATATGCTATTTAACGCTACAAGTGCTTATTATCTTTTTGGACACACAGGCTCGACAAGTGAAGTTACTAAGGTTGGAGTAAATGGTCGTAATTATACTGCCAACTGGGCAAGCGGAAGTCCTGCTTTTAAAATAATTGTAGTAAAATATGGTGGAACAAATGCTACTCATACAATGTCAATTAATGGTGGTGCTAACGTTTTGACTGGAACTGGGGCAGAGGTAGGTTCTGGTTTAAAAACAAGTGGAACTGTAAGGCTTGGACAAATGGGAGGTTTTTACGGTGATGTAATGCTTTTTGGACGGGTTTTGGGAAACACTGAAGAAACTGAAATTGTTAACGAATTAAAATCAATTTATTCTATTACTTAATATGTTATCGCCTGCTCAAAAATTCATGTTATTAAGGAAAAAAAAGACTGGCTACTCGCCTCTTGATTTGCCTTCAACAACTTATTTGGACGCTAGAATTGGCTCGTCAATTACGATTGGAACTGGAGTTAGTCAGTGGACTTCTCAAAGCGGTAATGTGAATTATACAGAGGGAACGGGATCTGCTCAAGCTGCTTATAATTTGACTGGATTAGATGGAAACCCTGCGGTAGTTTTTGATGGAGTGAATGATAGATTGACAGCTACGAGGACTTGTGGAGTTTTTACAAGGATTTTCTTAGTCAAGACTGCTGCGAGTGGTTTTTTGTTTGGACTTGTGAATGATTATATTTGGACTGGAAGTGGCTCAACTTTTGAGGTAAGTAGAGGTGCTGGTTTTATTTCTGGAAAAAATATAGCTGGTGGTTGGCTAAATAATAATAAAGCTAAAATTGTGATTTGGAGATTTGACGGCACGCACGCTGGCAATCAAGTTTTGGTTAATGGTGTTTTGAAAACTACAACAAACACGTTAGTGGCTAATCCGGGGACTGCGACCGTTACAGCTACTGCTGGACTAATGACAAGGGGCGGAACTGGAACAGGTTATTTAAGTGGTGCTTTAAGTTATTTTAGAGATTTTGGCTATGTTTTAACCCAAGACCAGATAGACAACGAAGTTAAATTTATTTTATCAAACTTTTTACCAACTGCTAAACTAAACTCAAACGGCTTGCCTATTCTGGATGCTAACCAAGATTTAACTTATTAAAAATAATATGTTTCTTACCTTTTCTACTGAAAAAACGGCGTTTGAAATGCTAACCAAAATCAACCAAAATATGGGAATGCCGATTATTGGAATTGACGCTCAAACTCACTTGCCAGAGCCAAATTGTCAACAGACTTTAAAATGGAATAATCTAACAAAAGCCTATAATCAAAATCTTTGGTATTTCCAAAAGCCAGCAGAAGAATATATGGACGGAGTTAGTGGTTATACAGAGCAAGAATTTGACCCAAACTGGAGAGAACCTTTTTCACCTAATTTAAATTAAAATATGCCTACTATTATCAACTCAATCCATAAATACCGCCCTCGTGGATCTTGGCGACAAAGACCAGTTAAAGACATCCAAAAATTAGTAGTTCATCATTCGGCAGCGGACGCCAGCGATAATCCAGAAGCTAGACTAACTCAAATAATGGGTTGGCATTTGGGAAATAGTCCACAGTGGATGGGCTTGAGTTATCATTATGTAATTACTAAAAATGGTAATATCTACCAAACTAACAATCACGAAGATTTGACTTGGCACGACGGGGTAAATACAAACTCTTTGGGAATTTTGGTTGACGGTTATTTTCACGCTCCAAATAATAACCAGCCGACAAGCCAGCAATTGGAAAGTTTAGAATTTCTTTTGACTGAATTAGCTACAAAACATCCTGAATTTTCAGCAGGAAATAATCCACTCCAAGATATAGTTGGGCATCGTGACATTGGGCAAACAGCGTGTCCTGGCGACATTTTATACTCAAAATTAGTGGAAATTAAACAAAGAATTAACCAGAAAATCAAAGACCCACAACCTGCGAAAACACTAGAAATCAAAGAAACTGTAAATAGTCAAACTGACAACAGTTCAACAGTTGCTAGAAAATTTGAAAACCAAGATTATCAAAACGCTTGGAATAATAAAGATTATATTTGGTTTGCTGGAAGTTTGACTGATCGTGACGGCGAAGTTCAAAGACTAAAAGCGGAAGTGGAAACTTGGAAAAACCAAGCCCAAAAAGTGCCAGTCAAAGACCCAACTCAAATCAAAAATCTTTTAAATCAAATTTTAAATCTTATCTAGTATGCCTCAAAACACCTCTAAACCTTTCTATTCTAGCAAAATCTTTTGGCTTTCAGTTTTTAGCTTTTTACTTCTTGGCTTGCCAGTTTTGACACAAGGAAGCTACGAGAATTGGCGAGAAATTGTTTCAACTGTAATTCTTCCAATCATTACTCTAATTTTGAGAACCTTTTTCAGTGGGGACAAGTTGACATTAAAATAAAAATAAAACTCAAAAAAATTATTATGAAAAACTTACACCCTAAATCTGTGCTTGACCAGATTATTCGCAAATTAACTGACATTTTTGGCTTGCTTGGCTGTGCCACTGGTTATCTAATCTTTGGAGCTAATTTTTGGGCTGTTTTTGACACAACTTTGATTGGTTTTTTGATTGGTTGGGGACTTGGTATTTATTGGTTAAGCGACCACGAAAAAGCTAAAAAAAACTAATTTTTTAATACAAAACTATAATTTTAATGTAAATATGGCAAAAAATGACGATGAAAGATTACCAGTCCTTGAAACAAAGGTTGACTATTTGATTGATCTTATAAAAAGTGGCTTTGCTAAAATTGACAATGAAATAACAAATTTGAAACAAACTGACGCTGCCAACGAAAAGCAAATAAACGAATTAAAAGGCGAATATAGTTTGACTAAAAGTGATGTTACCAGAATGAATGCCGTTGTTTGGGTTGTAGTTTCTGCCGTCGTAGTTTTAATTATTGGGGCTTTTTGGGGTAAGTTAACTGGAACTCAACCTTGACAAAAAAATAAATTTGCTTATTTGTGAGTTAATGTCAAACTCAAGCGAAACTCAAGGCAACCAGCAAGGGCAAGATTTGGAGGGTGTAATTTTTATTGAAAATTATTTAACCATAACTGAAGCGTCCATTAAGTTTGCCACAAGCGAAACCACAAGCAAGCAAATCAAAGAAATTTTGACTTATGCTAAGGATAAAAACCTAATTAAATATAAGAAAGGGGAAAATAAAACCTCGCCTATTTTGATTGGAGAAAGCGAGATTGAAAATTATTTGGGAGAAAAGCTTAAGCCAAAAATAAGCGAACAAGTAGCGAACAAGGAAGAAACCCAAGAGCTAAAAACCTTACGGGAAGCTAACGGGAAATTATTGGAAACTTTACGGGAAACTCAAGGGCAAAATAAAGAGTTAATAGATTTGCTAAAAATGAAAGAAGAAACTTTACAGAATCAGCAAAAAATAAATTTCACTTTACAAAACAATAATGAAACCCTAAATCTCAAACTTTTAGAAGAAAAAAAGCCTAAAAATTGGTTATTTAGTTTATTGGCTAGTATTTTTAATTCTAAGCGGAAAAAGCCCCCAAATGATAACTAACTCAAAAATGTTTTTAATGTTTAAAATTCAGTAGTTTATTCAAGCCAGTTTTGAAATTAAGTCAATTTAAAATCAATACGACAAAAGAGCAGATTTTGTCATCTATTTTTTAGCTAAAAACAACGTATTTATGAGAAAGTATAATAAAAAGTCAATTCAGTATTTAAATAAATTGGAATTAGAGAATTTTTTCAAAGCAATTTTGGCACAAAAAAACCAAAAAAAAGCAAAAAGGGATTTTCTAATTTTTAAGATGATTTATTTTCACGCCTTGCGATGCTCGGAGCTTGTCAAAATTAGGTTGACTGATTTGGATCTGGAAAATGATAAAATTTATATTGAAGCAACTAAAAAAGGAAAGTTTGGAAATGAGTTTTTGAATCCGATTGAAAAAAATTTGATTTTAGATTATTTGGAAATTAGACCAGAAGATGAAACTGATTTTTTGTTTGTTTCCAGTGATGGTGGACAAATTGGCAGGCAACACATAAATACTCTTTTTGTAGAATTTTCAAGCAAAGCTGGAATCAGCGAGAATAAGCGACACCCTCACGTTTTAAGGCATACTTTGGCTGTAAATTGTGCTAATGCTGGTTTTGAGTTAGTTCAGGTTCAGGCTTTTTTGAGGCACAAATCAAGTAAAACAACGGAAATTTATTTTCAAATTTTGGAAGAAACAAAGTTGGAATTACAGCGTGAAGCTTTTCTAAAGTTGAGTTAATTTGACAAAAATCTAGTTTTTATCTTATTTAAATTTAATTATTTTACTAAAAATTATGTCCACTCAAAAAATCAATCGCACCGAGTTTGTCAATCAATTAGCATCCAAACTTGGAATTACCAAAATCAAAGCTGAAGAAATTTTATTTGTTTTTACTGAAATTATTACCGAAAATCTAGTTAATGGAATTGAAGTCAACCTTACTGGTTTTGGAGTTTTTAAGCAAGTTGTCCGCAGTGAAAGGGATGGCGTGAATCCAAAAACTGGTGCTAAAATGAAAATCAAAGCTAGCAAAGGCGTGGCGTTTAGAGCTGGTAAAAACTTTAAAGAGGCTGTAAAGAATAGTTAGTTTAATTTTGGCAATAAAAAAGCCCCCTAGAGGGGTTTGATTATTTGGTTTTGTGGTTATTAAATTTTGGAAAGTTCTTTGAGAAAAACTTCACAGAACTGGTTAGCTCCGTCAACTAACATTGGGTTTTTACCTTTGAATTGATGTAAAGTTTTTTTGATAATTTTGTCCAGTTTATTTTGACTGATCGGTGCGTCCGCTTTTTTGACTGGAATTTCTTTTTTGATTTCAATTATTTTGACATTTTTACCATCAATTGGGTTGTATTTTTGGTCAAGGAAACAAACTCCGCCAAAATCGTAAAGAACGGTGGCAAGGGTTTTCGCATCTGGTTTTTCTCCAAATAGGAATTTAGGTAAATCTCCGACTTCGCTAACATTTGCCATAAAAACAGGCTTGTCAGGATTTTGTTGACAATAGGTTTTAAGATTTTCAAGGACGGTGTGATAATCTGCCAAGACTTCGGGAGTGATGTCAGCAAGATATTTTTGAATTTGTTGGGCTTTTTCAAGCTCTTCTTTGGCTTTTTGACGGTTGAGTATTTTTTGCTCTTTGAGTTTCATAATTTTACTTATAAATAAAAAAAGTCAGTTTGGAAACTTGACTAGGTTTTTTGATTATTTCAATAAATTTTCTAAAATTTCCACTAGCTCGGTCAAAACCGTTTCAGGGTCTTGGTCAAAGAGTGGTAAAATAAGCCTGCCATTTAAATCGTGAGTTAAGCAAAGATTTTTCTTTTCAAATTTATCCGCTTTAATTCCCAAAACATCCTGCAAACTAACTAAGATTTGACGGAGTTGTGGGGCTTGGATTGCTAGGCAGCATTCATCTAAGAATTTTTGCCAGTTTTCTTTGCCCATTACCTCCATTTTTTCAGTTGCTAGAAAAAGTCCTTTTTGTGGGTGGTTTTGCCAATTTCCTATAACCTCAACCTTCAAACCAAATTTTTGGTTGATTTTTGGTAAAAGCTCGTGGATTTTTTGGGTTAAATTGTATGAGTTAGACATTTTGATAATGATAAGGTTGAAAAAGATTGGTTATTTTTGTCCCCCTCCTCAGGATCATCAATCAAATTTTCATCTGGTCGTTTGAGTAGGGTTGGAGTTTCATATTCTATTTCAAAAAACTCCGGGTAATCCCAAAATTTGTAATCTAAGAAAGAGCCATCTTTTCTCATTTTAGAATTTAAATTATCTCCTGCATATCTTCCAAGCGATATTTCTAAACTAGGGAAGTCTTTAATAATTGTAATTGATTTGATTTTTTGAGTGGACATAAAAAAAAGATTATTTTAAAAGTTCTGGGTTTGTGAATTTGTTGCCAATTATTTCTTGTTTGGAAAAATTAAAGGCGTTTATGTAGTCAGTTTCGTTTTTATTTATTGCGAAAAAACAAGCCCTCTCTTTAATAAAGACTACAAGGAATGTTTCTTTGTGATTTTTAAAGAAATCACCCTCAAAAATTTCCACTCCATTTTTGTCAAGAAGTCCTGTGGATTGCATTAGCTCCACTTCTCCAATGTTGTCAATATTTCTTGACCTATTATTGCTTCTAAAAACAAGGGCAGGGAATCCTAAAACATCTATTATTTCGGGATTATTATAATCATCAAAATAAATCATTGTTTTGTTAGTTGTATCCCAAGCACGGAATTTTGAAATTTGCATAAATGGTAAATGTAAAAAGTTAAAAAAGATTATTTTGAAAAAATTGGGTTAAAATTGGTTTGTAAAATAGTGGACAAATTTTGGCGGTAATTTGTGTCTGTGGCGTATCTTTTGCCTACTCCTCCGCAGATTTTTGAACCTTGACGAACTTGGCGAAAATCTCGGTCAAATAGCTTTTGGGTTGAGATTATTTCCCTCTCGTGAAAATGGCAAGAGGTCATATAATGAATATACAAGGCAAGCCCGTTTTGGTAATCGTTAAGGCAAATGCTGCTGCCATCTTGACAATCTGTAGCCTTTGTATCGCCAGCGTCTACATTGCCTATATTCCAACAGTTTTTAGTCTGGACGGCTCGTCCGTTAGTGCAAAAATGACTTTCTGCGTGAGCTTGAATTAAAATCAAATCTAGTGGAAAATTGGTTTTTTGAGCTAAATTTACAAGCATTTCAGGATCAAGCGGGCTTTCAGCTTTTTGATACTTTTTGATATATTCTTTGGTTTTAGCTATTAAATCTGCTTTGTTTTCGTTGGTTACAAAAACACCAATTTCATCAATTCTAGGTTGACTTTTTAGCTCCTCTTTTTTTGGTTCGGGATCGTTTTTGATTTCCAAATTTGGGGTCTGTTCGGTTGGTTTTTCTACTATTTGATTTTCTAGTGGAATTGTTTTTTTGGTATCTCTAAAGATTTCTACTTTGCCAGAATTGGCGTTATAGCCTTGTTGGTTAGCTAGATTGTCCATAAAACCTGTAAAGGGTAAAATGAAAATTAAAGCGAAAATAAAGAGTGTGAGACCCTTGCCTGAATTGTTTTTTGTGTTTGTGTTTGACATATTTTTTGTTTAGTAATTTTTTTGAAAAGGTAGGTTTTTTGGTTGGTGAAGATTTTGTTTGAGTTCAATCATTTTTAATTGAAAATCTGTGAGTTCTGGAATCTCGCCAGTATGCTCGGTTGCTTTTGGCTCGCTGTAAAAATGTAAAAAAGAATTTGGAATTCTAAGCGAAAAAATGCCAAGTTTGATGTAGTGATAATCATTAAAGCGACGGTTAACTAAAAGATTGATTTTAGAAGTTGTTTTGCCTTTCTTGACTAATTCAAAAGCGTATTGGAAAATATCAATTTTTTTGTCGCTAGTGGAATCGTCAAAAATATCTTTGAGTGGTATTTTGTTTGATTTTTTTATAAAACCGTGAATTTTTAGCATATTTTTTGGTTTTTTGATTTGGAAAAAAGCCGATTTGAGATATCGGGAAACTGTTTTTTTAATTTACATAATTTGGGTCAAAATTTGCTAACTGGTCGTTGGTGATTTTATTTGGCTCAATATTTACAACTTGTTTTCGTTTTTCATTGATCAAATTAGTCGCCTCTTGGAATAGATTAGCTGGAATTTTAGCCTCGTTTGTGAGAAGATAAAGAGTGGCTTTTTCAAAATCAAGGGTTATATTATTTTTGAGTTTGTGGATAATTCCAATCGTCAAATCTTCTTCTGGACTTTTGGCTGGTGGTTTTGGAGGCTCTACTGGTGGTTTTTGATTGGAATTTTTAGTTTGGTTTTTGGAACTGCCATTTATATGTTTTGTGAGGTCATAAATTGGCTTGTCATCATCATCTAACGCCTTTTTTTTGTCGTGGTCATATTTTAAATAGACAATATCTTTTTCATAAAGAAACCTGCCTATTCCCCACTGGACAGCGGCTCTTTTTAAAGCATCGCTTGCCTCGCCTTTGTCTGCCTCCGTTTCGCTTGGTGCTCCAGCATCAGTTTTTTTTATCCACTCATTATTGATTTTGATTGAGATTGAACAATAAATACTGTTTTTTATAAATTGATAATCTGTTTGCCAATTTTCAGCTCCGCAGACTTCGTCAAGTATATTCATAACATCTCGGGCGTCAATATAAGCAACACAAGTGACTTTGTATGGAACTTTATTTTTATCCTTGATAAAACTTTGCATTTTCCATTTATAAGGTAAAGGTTTTTTTAGTTTAGCGAGATCCATAAGCTAATTACAAATTGAATTTAAAAAGTTGGAATTACAAGCGGAGATTTGAGGAGTTGGTGATGCTTGAGTTTGGATAATTCCAAGAGCTACAATTCCCATTAGGAAGCAAAAACTTAGCATAAAAAGGAATGTTAAAAAAGTTCTATTTAGAAACTCTAAAACTTCGGCTTTTGCTTTTTGATTTTTTAGATATTGTTTGATTGCTGGACGCTGATTTGCGTCAAAAATATAAGTTGACATATTAGAAAATAGGTTGTGGTGAAAATTGTAATTGTTTGATTAGATTGATTGTTTGGGTTTGATTTAATTCTTTGGTAGATTTGACGCCAAAATTGGCAAGATAAATTGATTTGAATTGATCCCGAGTAATGTTTGCTTTTTGACAAAAATTAGTAATTGCTATTTGTAAGGCTACAAAAGGCTTGTAAGTTTTTTCCATAGTGGAGTTTTAGAATAATTGGGGGAAGCTACTCCCCCTTGAAAAATTAGCTAAGTTTGATTTTTAGATTTTCTCTAAAAGCTATTTCTAGTGATTTAAAATAATTGATAAGTTTGGCTTGATAGATTGGGACTAGGTCTGATTGGATTTCTTTGAGTATTAAAAAGTGTGACATTAAATACTCTTCTGTTTGAGTTGCTAAAAAAGCATTGACTTCAATTAGATTTGGTAGATTTTCAAAGCTAGAATAAGTAAAGTCTTCACGCCAGTTTTTGAATTGCCAAAAATAAGAAAGAAAAGTTTTTGCTTGACAGAATTTAGTTTGTTGTGTAGTATGTGAATACATATTTTGGAAAAAATATTTTTAAAAAAGATTTGAGGTTGGAGCCTCTTTTTTTGTTGCGAAAAATTATTGAGGTTGCATGGGCAAGATTTATAAAGGTTTGAAAAGTTGGCTGTAAAGCTATTAGTTTTTATTGCTAAATTACTAATAAATATATTATAAATTATTTTTTAAATAGTGTCAAGGAAATTTTCTTGTTAATACTTTTTTCTTGATAAAATAGACTTTTTTTTAATAACATTTTTATATTTTCCCCAAAATAAACTTGACAAAATTAGATAAAATTAACTTTTTGAGTTAATACTTTTTTACTATTACAAAAATATGCCAGATAACTCACAACCAAACTCACAGAATACGCCTTCAGGAAATCAAACATATCCAAATCCACAAAACTATAATCCGACTATTGTAATCAATAACAGTGCCACTGCTAACGCAAACGGTGGGGGTTCTTTTCCAGTAAAGTCAAAAATGGTAACACTGATTGTTTGTATTTTATTTGGTTGGGCTGGTTTTCATAGATTTTATACTGGACATGTGATAGTTGGTTTGTTATATATGTTTAGTTTTGGAATGTTGGGGATTGGCTGGGCTTTAGATACTCTTTGGATTTTGCTTGGATCATTTAAAGATGCGAATGGACAACTTTTGAAATAATTTTAAAATCTAAATTTATGAACTTACTAACGCTAATTTTTGGCTATTTTTTTTCAATTAGCTTTTTACTTTTTTATTTTTTAGATTTATGAAGTTTTTAAAGTCTGTTTTACTTTTTATGTTTGCTTTTTATAAAGCGATTTGGATTTGGTTTTTGAGACTACCCCGAGCGGGTAAATTTTTGGTTGGAATTTTTTTGATTTTTGCTGTTGCGATAAGTAGTTTGGCAAATTCTGGACAAAAAAGCGAAGCCAATGGCGTCAAAAGTGCTAATTTATCATCAAATTCCAGTCAAAAATCTAGTAGTTCCAGTGAAAATTTGGCAAATAATAGTGAAAATAGTGAAAAATTTAGCGAAAATTTAGCAAAATCAACGAAAACATCACAAGAAACGGCAGAAAATCAAAAAAATTTCATAATTTCCAGTCAAAAAAGCCTACTAAGCATTGCTGAGGAGCCTATAAAAAGCACCGTAGCTAATACCGACGAGGCTATAAAAAGCGTCCTAAGTAATACTGAGGATGCTATAAAAACAGATAGTGCAAAATTGGCACAAACTCAAAACAAGAAACTTTACCAAATTTTAGAAGTCGTGGACGGCGATACAGTCAAGGTTAATGAAATTGGAGCTTTGAGATTAATTGGAATTGACACGCCTGAAACCAAAGATCCAAGAAAGGTCGTTCAGTGTTTTGGAGTGGAGGCAAGTAATAATGCCAAAAATCTTTTGAGTGGACAAAAAGTCTATTTGGAATATGATGAAAGTAAATCTAAAACTGATAAATATGGACGAACTTTGGCTTATGTTTTTCGTGAAGATGGTTATTTTTACAATTTAGAGGCCGTGAGAAATGGTTTTGCTCATTCTTACCGTGAATATTCGCACCCAAAACTAGATGAATTTAATCTGGCAGAAAAACAAGCGAGGGATGGTAAGGTTGGATTTTGGGCAGATAATACTTGTCAAGGAAATACAACGCAAGGCGTGGCAGGAGAAGTAGCCAAAGCAACAGTTCCGCCGATAGGTGGAACCCAAGAAAAAGCGGTGGAAAAACCAGTGGAGCAAGTAGCTAGTGGAATTATCAAAAAGTCAACAGCTGGTATTTGCCATGATACAAGTTCCAAATCTTACGAGAGAACAAAAAACTTTACCCCTTTTAATACAATGGAAGAGTGTTTGGCAAGTGGTGGCAGATTGCCTTTAAATTAGCGTGCCAAGTTGTGTCAGTTTGTCACGGGTGTGATTACCTAAAAAGCGATAAAATAACAATTTCCCAGCGTTGGGAAAACATAACTATAAAATCTTTTTAGGTGATTACCTAATATGGTAGTGTTGTAAAGGGCACTGAATAGACAATTTAGCACTGCTTTTTACAATGATTTGACAACTAAAAATATCTATTTAATCAGTAAAAAACCCCACAATGAATAGACAGAGAATAGACAATTTACAATAGATTCCTAATGTCAGGAAAGCGATCAATTTCGGTGTGTACCGAATATGGTCAAAGATACGATTTTTTCGTATAGTTGGTTGACAAATTCTTATATTTTGGGTAAAAAATTGATATGTCCAGATTTGCTAAAGTCAAAAAATGCCTAAAAAGAAAGGCTATTAAAAAAACTAGAAAAACTAAAATTACTCTACAAAATGGACTTTATAAAAAAGTTTTTGATTATCAATGGAGTTTGTCTTGATTTTCTTGACAAGTTTTGTAATTTTATTTATAATATATTTATTGACATCTGGAAAATCTATGGAATCAGCATAGAAATTCTTTAAAATATAAATGTTGACAAATTATAAAAAGTCAGTTTATATTTAAACACCTGATAAAACAGGCACAAACTACCAAGTTTGCGATTTCTCCCTACTGATTCTAGGGAGTTTTTGTCGTCTGGACTTTTTCTGGACAAAAAAAAGAACCCTCTAAAAGAGAGAACAAACCTTGTAAGTTGTTTTCATTTTAGCATAGAAAATTCACCTTGTCAAGTAATTTTTTATAGCTATGTCTACTCTACACTCTGAGGCTCAAATTTCTGTTGCCTCCAATTCGCAAAGCCCTTTTGAGCTTATCAAAAAAACAAATTCTGCAGGTTTTGAAATCTGGTCAGCTCGGGAACTCCAAAAAGTTTTAGAATATTCAACTTGGCAAAAATTTGAAAAAGCAATTTTGGCAGTCAAAGAAGAATTTGAGTTTGAAAATTTGGGTTTATCAGCAAACTTTGATTTAACCTATCGGGCAAGTCAATCTGGTAAAAATACTGTCAAACAAATTACAGACTACGAACTCTCACGCTTTTTTTGCTACAAATTAGCAATGCGAGGCGAAACTGATGCTTGTAAAAAATCAAGGACTTATTTTGCCGTCCAGACTAGAAAACAAGAATTAGCACCCACTCCGCAACCCACAGCACCAAAATCTTTTTCAATTAAGGAACTTTTGGAACAAAATCAAAATTGGCTTTTCAAACTTTCCAAAGAAGTTGAAACTCTAAAAATTGAAGTTGAAACCAAAGACAACACCATTTCCAATTTAACTCCCAAAGCTGATTTTGTAGATAATGTTTTGGTAAAAGGTAATACTGGATTGACTGCGATGTCCATAGTCGCCAAAGAAATGGGACTTGGTTCAGTCAGGCTTTACAAAATACTTAGAGATGAGAAAATTTGGTTTTGGGCTTTGAACGAACACGGCGTCAATGAAAATAATGTCAAGCAAGATTATATTGATAATGGTAGTTTTGTGGTCAAGGCTTTTTATAGCGAGCGAGACAAAAGAACTTATGATAAAATTTTTGCCACAAACAAAGGCAAATTGCTTTGTTATAAAATCGTCAAAGAAAATACTCCAAGTTTTGAGATTAAATTGATTGAAAACAGTCAAAAATAGCTTGCCAAAGTCAAAAATATGTGCTACAAGGTAGTAATTTAAGTTGGCCAACAAAAATTAAAAACCTTATCTGTGAAAGGCAGGTTAATTTTATATTATTCTATTTTACTATTATTTATGTCAACAGACCAAATTTATTTAAAAAATCTCAAAAAATTAGTCAAGACACTTCGTGCTATGAAAGAATTGGATAAGGAAAAAACCAGAGAGTTGATTGAGGTTATTTTACTTCTATTAAATTAAACTTCTTTTTAATTATCTCCAAGACAGCCCTTTGATCTAACCACTGGAACATTTGCTCTATTACAAACTCTTCGTCAAGTTTTCCCAGTTTTCGTTGGTCAAAGGGATAAACTGCCATAACTTCTCTACCATCACTGGTAGTTATTTTTTCTCTATATTTTAAAGACCATTTTTTACTTGCTTCAATTAGGGATTTATAAAGCTCCACATCTAGCAAAAAAACCTTGTCGTTAAGAGTTCTAAACCTGCCCTTATCAATCAGTCTTTTGATTTTAGTTCCAGCACCAACGCCAAAATTAAGAACTTTTACCCCAGCATTGTATTTGGTTATAAATAATGGAATTTGGTTTAATTTTTCCTTGTCAAATAAAGAAAAACCCAAAGCATTTTCATCCGTTGGCATCTGCTCCATAAAATTACGGATTGTAAAATAAGTATCCCAGAAATTGCCATCATCAATTTCAATATCTGCGATGCTTTGTGATAAGTTTGTCATAGATAAAATATAGTTTTGTATAAATTTTGCCTTATGTTTTAATGAAATTTTGGGCAGTTGTTTTTGTTGTAGCATAAAAAAACCAAATAGTCAAATAGAAAAAAAATGTAACAATAAAATGCTAATAATAATTAGCTAAATTGTCAAATAAAATTTAATAACTAGGATTTTTCCTTGACATCATTTTAATTTTCATTCAAACTTCCACCAAGTCCTAAAAAACTTAATTTTACAGATAATAACTAACTGAAAAGGTAAGAAAATCTTTTTTTGAAAATAATTTTTTCGCAAGTATTTTATTTTTTCTAATTTGATTGTTTTTTTTGGGTTCGCTGCCCAGCTTTTTCTAAAAATCACGGAAAGGCGGAAAATAAAGTTTTAGTATTTTTTCATTTTAAATTTTTTACCATTTTTTTGGGACATTTTTGTTTTGATTTCTGTTGTTAACTAAAATTTTCTTGTTCCATTCGGGATCGCGACCCGACCTTTCCCCGGAAGAAATCTAAATTATAAGGGTGTTTTTTAAGGTGGAGCTTTGTCCGCCCTTATAGCTTAGGTTTTTTTAAATTTTTTCTATAAGATTTGAAAATCTAAACGGCTTTTTTTCTCTACCAGTTTGCCACTGGTTTATTTTATGATCAATCTAAAATGGAATTTTTGCTCACCTTTATTACTATCGTTTTTATTACTTTTTCAATTGCCGTTGGCTACTTTAGCAAATACAAGTAGTCCAGTCAATTATAAATTCATTTGGCCAGAAGGAGTAACGACCCTTCACCAGAAAATTGATGTGGCTTGTAGGCAGTTTGGCTGCGATGCTAAAAAGCTAAAAGAAGTTGCTTTTTGTGAAAGTACCAACAATCCACTAGCGGTCAATCGCCGTGAACCTGGTCAGCCTAGCGGACTTTTTCAGTATAAATTACAAACTTGGTTAAATTTTAGTCAAAAATCTGGAATTCCAAATGCTAATATCTGGGACACAGATAGTCAAATTTATACCACAGCTTGGGCTTTTTCAAATAATTTAAGTTCACACTGGGCTTGTCTTTAAAACTAATTAATCTAAAACCAAAAATATGCTCCAAGCTAAATACTACCCAAAAAACTACACAGATCAAAAACCAAATTTAGAAAGGATGCATAAATTACATTCTGTATCTAAAACTGAAAAAGCCTATTTGGATGGCTTGGAGCAAAAACTAGGTCAAAAGATAATAAGACAAGTCGTATTTGGCAAATGGCTCGTGGACGGGCTACTAACCAACTCAAACGTAATTATTGAGTATGACGGCCCGCAAAATCATCAAAGTCCAAAAAAGCAACTCAAAGATGAAAAACGGGATGATGAATTTTTAAAAATGGGTTTTCAAATCTACCGTCTTCAATGGTATGAGTTTGTAAAAGATTCTAAACTTTACCAAAAAGCATTAAAAAACGCAGTGGAATTTTCTGCCAAAGATATTTCAATTTTAATCCAATTACAAAATCTTAAAAACTAACTTAAAGCTAACCAAACTTTTTTAATATGCCAGCAAAACCTCACAAACCAACCCAAGAAGAAATGGAAAAATGGTATTTGGCAGAAACAAAGCCAAGCACACTATTTCCAAAAATAATCACTTTTTTTGTAGCAATCGCATTATTTTCTTTTTTCTCGCTTATTTTAAATAGTGTTTTATGATTGAAATTGAAGAATTGGCTAAATATATCAAACCAGATACTAACGGGCTACCAACGCTTTATTACGAGGGTAATTTGAGAAGTCCAGAGCTTCAAGCGGAGTATGAAAAAGCAGACAAAGCAAAATGGGTTGAGTTTGTTAAAAATAGTTTAAATGATAATTTGTTTTTACCTTTCATCAATAATTTTCCTTACGACTTGGTTAATGCTTATCATTTTGTAGTCTGGATAAATCAGAATCATTTGGATAAAATAAAATCAATTTTAGAATTAGTAGCAAAAACTGACTGTGCTGGATTTGAGTATATCTATTTCCAACATCAAAGTCAAAATAAGTCTATTAAAAATTTAATTCATTTTCACTTTTTACTCAAAAAATTATGATAAACAAAAAAACAATCGCAGAACTTTTGGGAATGGAAATGCCAAAACCAAAATTTATCAAAGAAGTTAAAATTCGTATCAAACAAGCTAAAATACTCACACCAGAGCAAAAAGCAATGAAAAATAAAGCCAATGCCGAATGGGCAAGGAAAAAAAGGGCGACTGACCCTGAATATAGAAAAAGGGCAACCGAAGCCAAAAGAAAATATATGGCAAAAGTAATGGCTGACCCAATTCGTAGAAAAAAATATAATGAAACCCAGAGAAAAAATATGGCAAAATATAATCAAAAAAAACTTTTACAAACAGCTTAATAATTCCAAATTATGATCAATCAAGGCAAACCAAACATCGCCCAAGTCTTGGGTAAAAACTACAAACCACCAAGACCAAAAACACCAACAAAGCCAAAAGAAAAGCCAAAATGCCCGTTCTGTGGATCGCAAAATTCCAGACAGAAAAACGAAACAATTTTTAGGAAATGTAAAGATTGTCAACAACTTTTTATAACTCCAAACTCTTTTTTTAAAAATAAAAAATTCTAGTTATTATCTAATTTATCATATTTTCTCTATGTTCACAAAAAATTACTTGACAAGAAATTTAAAAAGTTTCTTAATACTACCAGATGTTAAGTGTAGTAAGAAGGAAAGCCTTACTAGACTTAATGTCTCTGGCGTTCTGCGTCAGCAAATCCCCCTTGTAGCTTTCCACAGGGGGGCTTTTGTCGTTCCCAATTATCTAAAAAACTTATATGTCAGATCCACCAAACGCAAAAAAACGAGCCCTGAGAAGCTCGCAAAATCAAGATTTAAGAAATTATTCAATCACATTATATCACAGATTCAACTATTCGTCAAGGGAATTTTTGAGAATGTCAGTTTTAAGCCAAAAAGTCCTGTTTTTTAAAATCAGGCAAACTCTTTTTATTTAAATCTTATCTCAAATTATTAGTATGTCCAAAAAGATAACAATCTTACCACAAATCAAAAAGATAAAATCACTAACCCCAACCGAAAAAAAAGTGGCTAGTGAAATTGCCAGATTCACCAACCAAGACAAATGGTTTTTTAAAGACCTAAACAACTTTGCCTCTGAGCTAGAAGTTAGCAAGGGAACTTTGAAAAATGCTTATGTAAAACTTACCAAACTGGAATGGCTAGAAAAAGACAGAAATGGAAAATATTTTGACTATAAAATGACTCAAAAATTCTTTAATTTTGTAGCAAATTATGAATCAAATAACAGCCATATTTTCGCTCATTTTAGCAAAGAAACAATGACCGATAAATTACCGAATAATGACCGATTGATGACCGATAAATTACCGAATAATGACCAGTCCGTGATAAAAATTACCTTTCCGTCCAGTGTGGAAGCGACAAACCAGCCCTCTAATATATTAAATAATGAATGTATTAAGGATTTAAATAATGAAATGGTGAAACCTCTCTCACCACGACCGACCGCCACACTTTCAAAATTGGAAATTCTAAAACAAGAAATTCAAGCTAACCCACTTTACCCAAAAATAATTTCACTTTACCCAAAAATTCCAAGCGAGAGATTAGAAACTGAAATAGAATTTGCTTTAACCAAATACATTGAACTTGGACGCACCAGCGGAGCTTTTAGCTACATCAAATCTTATTTGTCAAATGCTGATTTCAAAGATGTCTTAACCAACAAAAAACTAGAAATTGAAGACGAAATAAATTCAAGGAGAAAAACTGCCTACGAACAAAAAGCAAGCCAAAATTCAAGCCAAATCACTACCACAAGCCAAATTGAAGTTGATCCAAATGATTTCCAAACTCAAAATGATTTTGCTAAATTTACTCAAAAATTAGATGCTGAAGGTAAAAGCTACAAAGTTTTAAGAATTAACTTTACTCGTCAAAGGATCTGGGATGAAGCGACTGAAGCAAACGAAAAAGCCCCTGTCGCAACACCAGCACCCCAAAAAAGCGAAGCAAAGACACCAATGGAGATAATGATGGAAGCAATGAAAAAATCTAACCCACAACTAGCACAGCAAATGGAAAGAGGAGCAAAAAACCCTTCTATCAATATCGCTCAAAAACTAGTTCAAAATTAAACCAAATTACTAAAAACTATGTCAGAACAACCAACCCAAAAAAATTATCTCGTAGAGCAACCACTTGCTAAACTACAATTTATTGATCCAAATACTGAAAAAAGTATTGTCTATAATGCTAGAGTATCAAATCCAAGTTCACAAGCACAAGGGCTAAATGATGGCAAACTAATTGCTTATTGTATCAAAAACGGCCACTGGTCAATTTTAGAGCAAGCCAACGCTAGATTTGAAATTACAACCTCTCGGGCTATTTCTGCCCAAATCCTTAGACACTCATCAATGTCTTTCCAAGAATACAGCCAAAGATATGCTAAAGTCCAATCAGTCCAGCCAATACAGGTAAGACTACAAGACAACCAAAACCGCCAAAACTCAATTGACGAAGTCCCAGAAAACATAAGCAACCAAGCTGAAAAAATCTATTACGAAACAATTGACAAAATTGTAACAGCTTATCAAGAAATGCTAGATCTGGGAGTAGCCAAAGAAGTAGCTAGAATGATAATGCCAATGTCCTCAACCACTAAAATGTATATCAACGGCACAATTAGAAGCTGGGTGCATTATTTAGAAGTTAGAGCCTTTGGCGAGGGTGTCCAGAAAGAGCATAGACAAATAGCAATGTTAATCTGCGAACAATTAGCAAACGAACTACCAATAATCTCAAAGGCTTTAAATTGGAAAGAAAAAATCAAACTAGCAAAATTAAAATTCAATCTAAAATAACCCAAACTATGTCAAACACTACTCACAACTCACCAGCCCTTGAAATAGCAATACTTGCTGAAAAACTACCCAAAACCTACCAAAAAGCACTTTTGAGACTAGCTAAAACAATGCTAAAACAAAGCGAGAAAGGCAAAGCCAAATATGGGATTGATATTGACCAGAACACAAACCAAAGCCTTAAATACTGGCAAAACCACGCCGACGAAGAACTGGCAGATTTTCTAGTTTATCAAGAAAAAATTAGAGAGATTACAAAATAACCACAACTAAGTTTTATAAAAAAGCCCACCTTTTATAAACTTATAAAACTAAAAAATGTTAAAACCAAAAATCAGTGAAAGACTACAAAACGATCTTTCAAACAACCAAATCAAAAAACTAGACAGAATCGAATTAGAAAGACGTCGCCAAAATTCAATTTTTAATAATCTGTTTTTTAGTGAAAAATATCTAATCGCCTTTATAGGGTCGTTAATTGATTTTAACAATTCGCCTATAAGAGCTTTTTTGGAAAGATGCGAACGAATAGAAAAAAAACACCCAGCCTGGACATTATCCCAAATAGTCAAAGCAGCAGAATTTGGCAAGGGAACGGGACCTAAACCAAAATATGAATTACGACCAGAACAGACTAAAAACCTCAAATCAAAGTGGGGTAAATTATCATAATCTTTACACGCCGTATTAGAAAAGGTATTGTTAAGATATGAGATTAGAGAACCCATCACACGAGGCTTTTTGTCTTGAATATATGAAAAATGGCTTTAACGCGACTAGAGCCTATATGTCTGTTTATCCAGATACAAAAGAACCATCAGCAAGAGCCAGTGCAAGTGAATTGCTAACAAATCTTAACATCACCAAAAGAATAACCGAAATACAAGATGAATTAGCGGAAAACTGGGGCATAGACATTCAAGAAGTGGTTAATTCAATCAAAAAAACAAGGGCATCAGCAAAATCTCAAAATGACTTTAACGCCTCACTAAAAGCCGATGATATGCTACTGAAAATAAGAGGCGGTTATGCGGTTGAAAAGAAAGAATTCATTACTCCACAATTCCCAACTCAAATCAATTTTCAACTTTTAGAACAATTAGATGAGCCAAACAAACCTTAAACTTTTCAAAAAGCAATTACAAGCTTGTAAATACCTCTTTGACCCAAATTGGCAAGGAGAGCTTTGTTTTGGCGGTGCGGCTCGTGGTGGCAAGTCTTTTTTAGGTTGTTCGTGGATTGTTAGCCAAGCAATGGCATTTCCAGAGTCAAATTGGCTGATTGGTTTCGAAGAGTTAAAACACCTACGCAGAACTACATTACCAGATTTAATCAAAATAATTCAAATAATTACCGAGCCAATGAACGGGCGAAACTGGAAAAACACTTTTCATCTAAATTTACAAGATTTAATAATTCAATTTATAAACGGTTCAAAAATCTTTTTAGCAGAACTTGCCAACCTACCAAGCGACCCAAACTTTGACAGACTGGGTTCATATTCCCTAACTGGTGTTTGGATTGACGAAGCCCAAAGAGTGTCAATTAAAGCTAAAAGCACCTTAGCCGCTCGTTTATCACTAACACAAGGCAAAGGCTGGAAAACAAGCCCAAAAGCACTCTATACTTGTAACCCAACACGTGGCTGGATTTATGAAGATTTTTGGAAACCTTACAAAAGCCAAAACCCAAAAGAGGGTAAAGTTTTTATTCAAAGTCTCTACACAGACAACCCAGCTATTGATCATGAAAAATACAAAAAGCAAATCTTAGCCAGTGGTGATAAAACCCAAATTGAACGCCTTTTATACGGTAATTTTGACTACGACAGCGACGACTCAAAACTTTTCAATTACGACAAAATTTTAGATATTTTCTCAAACTTTGTAGAAAAATCAAACAGTAAATTCATAACTTGCGATGTCGCCCGAATGGGTAGAGACAAAACAGTAATTTATACTTGGCAAGGTTGGAACGCTTTTGAAAGATTTGAAATAAAAACATCTGCCCTTACCGAAATAGTCAATGAAATTGAAAAACTACGACAAAAGCACTTAATCTCAAAATCTAATGTAATTGTTGACGAGGGAGGTGTTGGAGGCGGTGTGGTTGATTTTGGAGGCTACAAAGGCTTTATTTCCAACGCTTCGCCAATCCAAGAAGACAGCAAGCTTAGTTTAGAAAAGAAACCAATCAAAAACTATAACCATCTCAAAACTCAATGCTATTTTTACCTTGCTGATATGGTGAATAACTCAAAAATGACAATCACTGCCCAAATGGACGCTGAAACTCGAGAAAATCTAATCGCAGAACTGGACACTGTAAAACAGCACAATATAGATAAAGACGGTAAATTACAAGTCTTACCAAAAGACAAACAAAAAGAGCTTTTAGCTGGAAGAAGTCCAGACGACGGCGACGCCTTAATGATGAGAGCTTATTTTGACTTAAAACCAACTTTCAAAATTACAATCCCAAATTAGTATGTTCAACCCAACAGATTTTTACAATAATTTAATTAGTCAAATTTCATCATCATTCGTTGACAGGGGGCAAATTTTCCTTTCACCAGTCTTGACTTGGACAACTTATAAAAGTGCTGCTAAAAATGCTATTATTCAAAAACTAATCCAGATCACAAACGGGTCAATAAATCAAAATGGCTGGGACATTAAAGTCAAAACTTACCAGAGCGAAAAAAAGAATGAAAAACTATCAAGGGAAATCTACCAAATCTGTGAAGAAATAAACCTTGTTGGTCTTTTTTGGCAAATAATCTCACTTGGGCTAACTTATGGCAACTGTTTCATTGTAATAGCTGATAACAAGCCAAAAGTCTATACTCCTGATATGTTCAATATCTACTGGAATAAATATACCCAAAAAGTAGTCAAAATCACTGCTAACATTGACGGACGAGAGCAACAAACTGATTTTGTAATGGGCGAGAACTTTTTTCATTTCAAATACTTTTTATACGAAAACGAGGGGCTTGCTGATTCAATCCTTGACACAATTTATGTTTGGTTAGAATTTGAAAAAATAGCAATCGCAGTCAACTCAAATATGATTGAGCGTGGAAATATAGGCATTGTAATCCCAATTTTTGAGAAAGAAATGAGCGAGGCTTTGGAAAGACCAGTAATGGAAACTCCAGACGGCGAACCAACCTCAACTTTGAACGTTTTACTTAGAAAATTTAGAGAATTATTTGGCGGATGGCAAAACTCCCACAAAATGGCTACAATGATGACTGGTGTTAGGGAAATAGTAGAACTTGGCAAAGATAATGACAAAATGCAACTCCAAGATATGTTTGACCGAGCAGAGGCTAAGTATTACGACGCTTTTGGAATTGAAAGAACCACTGAAAACTCCAACCGTGCCAGTGCTTCAACCCTAACCTACCAACTAGATAATAATATCGCCAAAGCGTGGGAAAACCAACTAGAAAGGTTTGTCAATCAATTCTTGTGGAAAAATTGTATAAACCCAATAATGGTTGAGAAATTTGGTTATTCTTTTGAAAATTCTGCTCAAATCTATTTTCAATTTAATAAGCCCTCTGATCCCGACGAATTAGCTAAAATGACACTTTACCGAGATACTTTCATAAATTCAGCAAGTATAGGCAAACCGCTTTTGACCTTAAACGAAACTAGAGAATTTTTAGGACTTCCTGAAGCACCAACCGAACTTTTGGAACTTTGGCAACAAGCCAACCAACCAACCTTACCAACTCAAAACCAACCTCAATTAAATTTTGAGGCAAAAAAAAATCACCAACCGAATTAGCTTTGGAAAGTAAAGACTACTCAAGCCTAAAATACAATGATAAAACCAAAAAGAAAGAGCCAAAAGGATTTTTGCCAGCTTGGGAAAAAGCAATCACAAAACAACTAACACAATTCATCACAGACTACCAAAAAGACCAAAAAGCAACCTTACCTAAAATAGAAACATTTTATAGTTTTAACGCCCTTAAAAAAGACTTATTCGTGTGGATTGATTTTGGAATTGAAAACGCCAAAAAAGAAATCGCAAGTGAAAAATTTGCTGAAAATCTGGATTACTCCAAAGAAATTATGGGATGGGTTGACAAACGAGCCGAAGCCCTACTGAAAGGAAACGAACTTTTTAAATCAGTTGACGAAGCCACAAGCACCCAAATTTTGGACATTATCAAAGCTGAAGTGGAAGCCAAAAAACCAATAACTGAAATTGTCAAAACTTTGACCGACTGGGTGCCAAAAATAAGCAAAAACAGAGCGGAACTAATAGCAGAGACAGAAGTCGCCAGTGCGGTTGAGTTTGGCAGATTTGACCACTTTGAAAGCGAGGGCTTTACTGAAAAAAAGCAACTGTCAATAAACGACGGACGAGATACAATCTGGTCTAAAAAAGCAGCGGCACTTGGCTGGGTTGACATCAATTTTGAGTATGAAACTCAATTTGGTAAAAAGTCAAAAACCTTACCTTTAAATTACCGAGAAAGGGGAACTTTGATATTTAGAAGTTAAGTAAAAATTAAGTAAATTTTACACGCCGTATTAGAAAATTGTATGATAAGAATATACTTAAAATATATTTATTATGCAATTAGAAACATTTTCAAAAGACGGAGTGAACGGCTACAAAATCATTGGGGCTACCTTTGCCAGTTCTAAAAATCACAACGGAGCTTACTTTGACCCAGTTGAAGTATTTGCTGACGAAATCAACGAAAACTTTAATTTAGCACACCAAGACTACAAAACAGACTATTCCAGCGGAACTACAATAACCAAAGCACCAGAGGCAAAACTAGAGGGCAAATTATTACGTTTTACTTGGGATTTGGAAACTACCAACGAGAATTTTATCAATCTAATTGAAAAAGAAGAATTTGGCGGTTTCAGTCCAGAGCTTGAGCCAACCAGCAGTCCAGTTTTGGGGAAGGAAATTGGAAAAGATAAAAACGGTCAACCAATTTATGAAAGGTTTTATTCTCAAAATCTAAAATGGAAATCTACCGCTATTCTTACCAAAGACCAAAAAGCAGGTTTTGTCGGAGCGAAAGATTTTGCCCTTGAGAAATTTGAAGCCTTTGAAGATGTGGTAATTGAAAAAGTGGAAGAGCCAACTCCCAAAGAAATTATTAAAGAAAATTTTGACGCAACTGTTTTGGAGGCTAGAATTGAAAAATTAGAAACTGAACTCAACCAAATCAAAGAAAATTTTAGCAAAAAAGAAACCGAAAAAGAAGACTTTTCAAATGATGACCTAATAGACCAAAAAGCCAGATTAGAGGCAGACATTGCCAAACTAACGGCTGAAAAAACCAAAACAGAAAATTTTACTACTTTATCTCAAAACTCTCAAGCGGTCAAGTTATCAAAGAATGGATCTGTTGTAACAAAAACTGATGAGATTAAAAAGAGAAACACTATTAACCAAATTATACCAAACTAACTACTATGTCCAATCCAACCAAAAAACTTGAGGCTTTTAATAAAATAATTGATGTTTTGACATCTGCCAAATCTGCCCGTTCTAGTATAGAAGAATTTGCTACAAAGATTTTTGAAGATAAAAATGACTTATCTAAAAAAGTAAATGTAGCTATTGACTACGCTGCAAGCCAAAGCGAAACTTGGAGAGAAGATTTTAACCGAGCTTTTAACCAAGAAATGGGTATTAAAGAAGATTTTGAGTATTTAAAATTACTTAGTGATGAGGCTAAAAATGTCCAAGCTGAAAATTTTGACAAAGCACAAATGGAATACTTTGACGTAACCGCTGAAGAAACAGGATCAGGTAAAACTGCACTCCGTTCAAGCAACCTTATTTCAACAAACATTTTAACCGCTGGTGACGCTTATTTTAGAAAATACTCACAACTTTTCAAATATCTTCGTGTAATTACTGGGGTTGATACTTACAGAATCCCTGAATTTGGAATTGAACGAACTGACGCCGCTAAAGTTGCTGAAAGTGCAGAAGGAACTGGTGCTGATGATGTCGCAAGGCAAGGTGATTTGCTTACTCCTGGTGAGGGTGGTCAAAAATTCAAATCTTGGACAAGGATTACCGAATTAGCACTTTTGAAAATGAACCCTGTTGACTGGGGAACAATGCAGGCTAGAATACTTCGTGGACTTGAAAAAACCCTTGCTGTCCAAGTTGCTACTGGTGATAATGCTGGCGGTAATTTCAACGGCTTTATTAACTCAAATACTGGTGCTACCGCTTTTGGTGCTTTGACTGTAACATTTGCGACTACTGGTGCTGAAAAACCAGCCAACCACTTAATGGCGATGTCAAAAATGCTTAAAGATTTGCCAGCGGATATTGATGAAGATGAAGAGGCTAACTATGTATTCTTAACCAATAGATTTACTAGATACACTCTAAAAGAAGTAATGGATTTGAATAACAACCTTTACACAAACGAGAAGACAAATAAACTAACTTCTTTGATTGATAATCTTCCTATTCTTCAATGGCCAGGTCTTACCAATAACCAAGTTTTGCTAGTTGATTTGAGAAAATACTACATGCTTTTGGCTAAACCAATCACTATTGAAATTGAAAAAGAAGTGAACAAAGAAACATTTATCGTCAAAGCAGTTGCTTACGCAGACGGAGGTATGGCTTTTGGCTACAAAACACTCGCAGACGGAACAACCGCTAACACTCAAAAGAACGGTCACCGTTTGGGAACTCTTAAAACTGATTATGCTGTCTAGTCTATGAATCCTACAATCCAAAAAATAGTGAATTTAATGACTTTTCATAACATTTCTATCGCAGAAATTGAAAAAGCCTTAAACCCAGTAGAGCCAGTCGCAGAGCCAACAACTTCCAAATCAAAAACTAAATAATATGTTTTCTTCCCTCAAAACTGAATTTACTAACCGCTTGTCTTTGACAGACGCTAACCAAATCCTTATTTTGGGGGACTTTTTGGATAGTTTAGATTTATACTTAACAGGTCTTGGCGTAGTCTTCTCAAGCTCAAATACAACCAAAACAACCAAACTTTATAACCGTCAAGGTAAGCCAAACTGTAAAACCTTATTTACATTTCCAGAATGGCTACAAACCAGCGGAGCAGTGCTTAAAATAGTTAATAAAGATTTGACTGAAAAGGTTTTGATACTTGATGAAGATTACGTTTTTTGGACGGCAAGGAACACCCCAAAACCAGCTTTTATGGTTGAAATTCTAAATCAATCAATTTGGGCAGACCAGTATTTGTCAATCACTGGAATTTGGAAATTTGGGGCTACTTTACCAGTAGATTTGAAACTGGCAGGGCTACAATTAGCAAGTCAATTCTTGGCGAAATCAAACCAAAATCTAACCAGTCAATCAGGTTTTGTAAAATCATCAGTTAGTATTGACAAGGTAAGTTATGGACTTAAAACCGCTGAAATAAAGTCAAGTTTCCAGGACAAAGATTTTCAAAATGTTTTATCAGCTTATACTATATGCTCAACATTTTATTAGATTTGCCAACTATTACGATTAAGTATTACCAAAGGCAAACGACCAGCGACGGCTCGGCTTTAACAACATTTACATCAATTCCAGCTTATCTTTTCACTGAAACTGGTAAAAATGAATTTGAAAGTTTAGCAGTCCAAGAAAGACTTTATTTGAACCAAAGCGACTGTCCAAATCTATCAACCGCAGATTATTTTGAGATTAACAGCCAAGATTACGAAGCAAACGCCGTGATTCTAAACAATAATTTACCCGAAATAAAACCCTTTTTTAGAGTGGAAATAGCCAAAAAATTAAATTAGTATGCAAATTTCAATTAAATTAGAAACTCCAAAAAGTCTATTTTCCAAACTGGACGCAAAAACCTACAATCAAGTTTTGTCAAAATCAGTCAAGGACTTAGCAAATTGGAGCGAGAATAAATTAGCTGAAAATACTCAAGAAATGGTTTATGGCGACAAAATAGGCAATTCTTATACTTTCACTGGAAAACTTTTAAGAGGGCGAAAATCAAGGCAAATAAGCGAGTTTGGAATGAGTTTGGAAAGCAACCCACAAATCGCAGGTGCAAGTAAAAACTACGCTGGATTTGTAAACAAAGGCACAAAGAAAATGAGAAAACGACCATATTTTGACAAAACAGTAGAGCAGTCAAAAAAGCAAGGTCAAATCATTTTAAATAACAATCTAAAAAAAGCAAATGGCTAACATTATCCCAACCCAAAAAGCAAAACTCAAGGAAATTCTAAACACTTTGGCTTGGAAAGGGTCAACTTTTGCTCAAAAACAAACGGAGGGAAAAAACCACATCACCACTTTTTTGACTACAAATATCAACCACACGCCGTCAATAATGATTTTCCACTCTGGACAAATTAGCCAAATTGCCGATACTGGGTCAAATTTTGAATTTAATTCTTACACAATCCGCTTGGCAACTAACAAAATCACAGAAGAAAGCCAAAACGACCTTGAACTTTTGGGAAGTCTAACCGTGGACATTTTGGTAAATAATTATGCTAAAACAAACGCTTTTTGGTTAGAATTAAGAAATCTAAAGTTAGGTGATTACAAAATGAACGACAAAGAAACTCTATTTTATCGTGATCTTACTTTAGAATTAGTAGCTCTAAAAACCCGTAATTTATCACCTTAATATGTCAAAAACTACCCCACCACCCCAACAATTACAAGCCTTTAATTTTTCCCTTTTTGGTTTTTCTTGCGAAGCCACAAGCCTAGAAGAAGCCCAAACACTTTTACAATCTTTTCTAAATAATCAATAAATATGTCAATTCAATTAGGTTCTCAACAATTCGCAGGTGCAAAGTTTGAAGCTGTTCGTAATACAGCCGAGCTTGTGCCAAATATAATTTTTAAATTAACTGAAAACAGTTTGAAACTGGAAAAGCAAAATGTAGCGGACAAAATTATTATGGGAAACCGTGATAATACTTATAATAACCGTTTTACATCAAAAAGTGTTAGCGGAAAAATAATGGGATCAATCAATACAAAAGATATTGGTTTTCTTTTAAAAATGGCGATGGCTCAACCGACCAGCTCAACCGCTTTGGGAGCGACTACCCACACTTTTAAGCCACTAAATTTGACAAGCGGAGCGGCTAATGTAAAATTGCCAAGTTTCACTTTTTTTTGGAGTGATGGAGCTTATGGCTATTACAAAGCTAATGGTTGTGTGATTGACACACTTTCTTTGACGATTGGCGAGACTGAAACCACTTTTGAAGCGGAAATAAAAGGCTTAAATTTAGTAGAAGTTACCAATGGAACTGAAAAAACAAACATCTTGTCGGCGATTACTTATTCCGCACCAGATCCTTATTTAAATTTTGGAAATGTTGTGGTAAAATTTGCCAGCACTTTCGCAGGACTTTCCGCTGGAACTGTTTTGAATGTAAAACCAGATATTAAAATTGATATTAAAAATAATGTTGAATTTGACAAATCTAGCTCATCAGCACCTTACGCAGAGGCTACTAATTTTGATACTCTTGCCAAAGGTTTTGAGGCTAGTGTTGAACTTTCTTTTTACGATAAAACAGAAAATAAAGGGCTTTACGACGGCTTCTTGTCCAGCGTAGACTCAAGCAATGTTGAAGCTTTTGAAATCAAACTTGAAAACCAATCTTACGGAGTTTTGGGAACATCTGCCCTTTACAATTCCTTGACTTTTCAAATCCCTCAAGCCTTGCCAGTTTTGGAAATTACAAGACCAATAGACGGCTTTATTGAAGTCAATCTAAAAATGGAAAATTTGGTCAACACCCCAGCACAAGGCTTTTCAATTCAATCTATTCTTACAAATACAACCGCTACTTACTAGTTATTTTTATGTCTGCTTACATTATCAAAAAAGGTTTTACAATTTTACCAGAACAACGAAAAAAAGTTTTACAAATGCCCTTAAAAGGTTTTGTTGCTAATCTAAATCAAACCACAAACGAAATGAAAATTCCAGTTGATTTGCTAAATAACAATCAGCAAGAACTGGTAGATTATTTGATTTGTCTAATTTGTGAAAAAGAAGACGGCACGCCAATTGACGAGCAAGAATTGTGTAATATGTCCACAGAAGACTATAATAATCTAAAAACCCAAGTCAAAGAAGTCAACCCGTTTGGAGTTTTTGACATCAAAGCTGTTTAATATGTTTTGGCAACAAATTCTGTATTTAGCACTTTACGAATTTGGCAAGAGTGGAGAGTGGCCAAGTCAACTAAAAATTGGAATGGAAAAAATCAATCTAAATTTAACTTTTGAACAAAAAGAATTGATTGAAGACACCTTACTAACAATGGAAAATTTGACACTCTCCGAGCTTGAGAAAATCCAAAAAGAAAACCCAGAAATTTATTGCGAAATCATTTTTGAAGATGGCAAATATAAAATGTTTGAACACTCTAAAAAAGCAATTATCAAAGGCATAATTAGTCAATTTAAAAAAGGTCAAGAAGCTAAACCCAAAAAATAGTATGAACGAGAACATTATCAACCTAATTATTCAAGCTAAAAACTTGTCTAGCAACGCCCTAAACCAAGTCAAGGGTCAATTAGCTGATTTATCAAAACATAGTGAAAAAACAGGCAATATAATGGCTGGAATGGGCGATAATTTCAAAAAAGCTGTTAGTGCGGTGGCGATTGGTGCTGGAATTATGGGTGGAGCGATAGCTGGAATTTCAGTTGTTGGTTTTAATACTGCGGCATCTTTTCAAACTCAAATGTCGTCAATTAGTGCTTTGACTGGTGCTACAGCAAGGGATATGGACGAGGTGCGGAAAGTTGCCTTGAAAGCTGGTGAAGAAACGGCTTTTTCTGCCCTTGAAGCGGCACAAGGTTTGGAAGAATTGCTAAAATCTGGATTAAATATAGAACAAGCTAAAACTGGATTAAAAGGTGCTTTAGATTTGGCGGCTGCTGGTGGTGTGAGTGTTGCTGACGCTGCGGAAATAGCAAGCACGGCTCTAAATGCTTTCAAAAATGATAGTTTGTCGGTTGCTCAAGCTAGTGATATTTTGGCTGGTGCTGCGAATGCTAGTGCGACTTCCGTTGGCGAATTAAAACTTGGGCTGTCTGCTGTTTCTGCTGTTGCGGCAGGAGTTGGAATGAGTTTTAAGGATACAAACACCGCTTTAGCTCTTTTTGCCCAAAATGGACTGAAAGGATCAGACGCTGGAACAAGTTTGAAAACAATGTTTTTGAATTTACAGCCAACTACTAAGGCTCAAATCGGTTTATTTGCAGAGCTGGGACTAACAACAACTAAAACAACAACTATCTTTGAAGAAAATACAAAAGCCACTGGTAAAAATGCTGAGAAAATACAGGAACTTCGGCAGAAAATTGAAGAATTAACTAGCAAAGGTTTAGAAAAGTCAGGTGTGGCAGTTAATAAAAACAATGAGGCACTAAACAAATATAGAACCCAAATCGCTGGACTTCAGGATAAAATAGATGTACTCAAGACTAAACAAGGTGAGTGGAATGAAAAAACAAAAGAAAGCACTAAATTAACAAATCAAAATCAAATTGAAAAATACACAAGCCAAATAGGTAATTTAAGCTCTAAAATTCAAGAGGTTAGTAAATCAAGTGTTTCACTAGATGTTTTGCCAAAAGATACTCAAGAGAAAATAAGCAAACTTAAAGAACAAATACAGGGACTTGGCGGAGTTGTTGGTAAAACTAAAGATGTAACCGTAGAAACTGGAAACGCTTTTTTCACCGCAGAGGGCAAAGTCAAATCTTTGGCAGAAATTTCAGGAGTTTTAAAAAATGCTTTGAAAGACCAAACAGACCAGCAAAGATTAGCAAGTTTAGAGGTTCTTTTTGGCTCGGACGCAATTCGTGCTGCGAACATCCTTTACAAAGAGGGTGCTGATGGTGTGAATAATATGGCTGGGGCAATGTCAAAATTTACCGCTGCTGATGTTGCCAAAGAAAAACTAAACAATTTTAATGGAGTTCTGGACGCTTTCAAAGGCTCGTTGGAAACTAAACAAATTGAGATTTTTTCAAAAGCACTACCCTTTGCTACTGACGCTATAAAATTGATGGACGAAGCCCTAAAAAAGATTGATGTAGAGGCTGTTTTTACTGATTTGGGTAATAAATTTAATTATCTAAAAACTCAACTAGAAACGGCTAAAAAATGGGTAGATGATAATAAAACTGCAATTGAAACATTAGCGGTAATACTTGGTAGTTTTGCGATAGCTTGGGGAATTGTTAGCGGTGCGATTGCTATTTATAATGGTGCGATTGCTTTGGGAACTACTTTGACAACTGCTTACGGGGCTGCGGTTGTTTTTCTTACTGGGCCGTTTGGCTTGGCTGTTTTGGCGATTGGTGCTTTAATTGCGATTGGTTATTTACTTTATAAAAACTGGGATTTGATAAAAGCTACGGCGTTTGCGGTTAGTAGTGCGGTTGCTGGTTGGTTTGCTCAAAAGTGGAAAGAAATTGGTAATTGGTTTAATTGGTTGGGAAATTTGGCAATCCAAAAATGGAATGAAATGATAGCTGGTGTAAACGCTTTGACAAGCGGTATTACAAACTTTTTTGGAAATATGATAAATGGTATAGTCAACGGATTTAATAATTTAGATATGTGGCAAATTGGCTCAAATATAATGACTGGACTTGGTAATGGACTTTGGGCAATGGTTGACCGAGCAATGGGGCCTATAAACTGGCTAATGAAACAAGTAGACGCAGTTCTTGGCAAACAATCTCAAGCTCAAAATAATGCTAATTCTCAAAGCACTTACGATTTTGGAACTGCTAGGAGTGGAAAAGGCAACGCTTGGGCAAAAGGTGGAGCTTTTCAAAATGGAAATGTCGTAGCTTTTGCTGATGGCGGAGTAGTCAATAGACCGACTAATTTTGCGATGAGTGGAGGCAGACTTGGTTTGATGGGCGAAGCTGGAGCGGAGGCGATAATGCCTTTGTCAAGGGGAAAGGATGGCAAACTTGGCGTCAAAGCAGAGGGCGGAGGCTCTACTGTAATTATCAATAACCCAGTCTTTTTGAGTGGTGATGAAAATGTAGCAAGGCAATTTGTCAAGTCTATTGAAGACCAACTTTTTAAATCTTTTCAAAAATTTAGTAAAATCTAGTTATGCAAAAAATTTATATTGACAATTACGCTTTTAGACCGCCAAACCGAGTGGATACTGAATTTATGGACAGGGCTTTTGAGTTCACAAATAATGGAATGGATGGTAAAACTAATTTTCAAAAAATAATCACTGGACAAAAAAGAAAGATAACCTTGACTTTTGATTTTCTGGACAGATATGAATGGGAATTTTTACAACCTTACCGAGCTAGTGGTTTTGTCAATGTCAAATCTGATTTGGCTGATCATTATTTTAACCAAAATTTTCTAATTGATTTTGCTAATTACGAAGACAGTTTTGGAGGCGGTAAAAAAAACATTATTTTAACTTTAACCCCCGAAAATATGGAATAATATGGCTGATATTACTACTTACCAAAACTTTTTTAATTTGCTTAAAACTAAGCTAGAAATTGACTTTGGCACAGGTTTTGAAGACCAAACTAGGTTTTTACAAAGTGTAAATATCCAGCAAGATTTGAGCGAGATTTCATATGGAATTAGACAAACTACCGCTTATTTTGAGTTGATTTTGCTAGTGGCTGACGTAAAATGGACTAAAAAAGGCTTGCCTATAAAAATGACAATTTCCATAACTGATGACAAGGGCTTGACTTGGTTTGATTACGTTATTTTTGAGGGTAAAACCAGTCGTAAATCCACGATGAGTGATTTGAAGGTAAAAATACAAGCTAAGGATAAATTAAGCGAATTATTAGCTAAAAAACCAGCAACGAGGACATTACTACAAAATACTACAAGTTCAGTTTTAACTTCTTTGATTACGAATACTTGGGTAGGGCAAGGGGTAGTTTTTAGTGATGTTTTAAATTATCCAATTTCAGTAGTTCAAAGTGATGATACAGACTTGGGAACTCAACTTTTGGAATTTGCTAAATTAAATCACTCGGTAATTATCTATGAAAATAATTTGATTAAATTTATAAGCGGTTTTGATGTGGCGATGACGAATACTTATACAAATCAAGGTAATTTAGCTTTTGGAAAAATCCACTTTGGAAATTATAGCCAAAATATAGCCTTGTCTAAAAACGAGTATTTTAATGTTTTTAAAGCAGTTGGAAATACTTATAAAATCACAAATAACATTTTTACTGGCACTTTTTCAAATATCAAAATCTCGGCTCAAGAAAGGGTC
The DNA here is from genome assembly GCA_044238065.1 of Limisphaerales bacterium. Lineage (GTDB taxonomy): Bacteria > Patescibacteriota > JACMRA01 > JACMRA01 > JACMRA01 > JBIIDY01. The sequence goes on from JBIIDY010000001.1 coordinate 34,294, forward strand.
TTTTTGGATGAATTAGATTTGAAAGGAGTTTTGCCTTCTTCTGTTTCTGGAAATTCTTGTGTTTTTCGGGTGGCTGATGATGATACAAGTGGAGTTGGAGTTGCCACGATTGAAAGCACCAGTATAATTGCTGATGATAAAATTCTAGTTGTGATTAAAAATAATGGAGTTGGCGATGTCTATTTGAGAAATATGGTGATTTCTGGGGTTGGATTACAACCTTTGGGAAAGATTACCAGAACTTGGGAAAATACAGGACAAATCGCCCTTGATGGGGAAATAATAGAGTTTGAGATTAACAGTAAAATTGCTCAAAATAGTGGAAATTTAGAAAATTTGGTAAATATCCAAAAGAATTTTAGCACCGAATACTTTGAATTTCAAAAAGCTAACTGGTCGCCAAATTATCAAGCAGGGTGTGTTTTTACAACTTATAACCCAAAAAATGAGTTAGTTTATGGATTGATTACAAATACTAACATTACAATCTCTTTGACGGAGGGTTTTGTTGCCAGTTGTAAATTTAGAAAATTTGTGCCAAATACTACAAACTGGTTTAATTTAGATTTAGATTTACTTGACAATGTTTCTTCACCTCTAATCTAAAAATATGTCTTTTACTTTACCAAATCCGCAAAAAAACGACTTCGCAAGTGGTCAAATCTTGTCTTTTTCACATCTTAATAATAACGCAAATAATGTAATCGCAATGGCTAACTATATTGGAAGTGCTAATATGATGTCTGCTAATTTAATAAGTACTTACGCTTTGCCGTCAACTGCTGGTTATAATAATTTGGCAGGCTGGACATTAAGCAAATCTGTTGGTGCTAGCGGCGT
>JBIIDY010000158.1:0-3150 GCA_044238065.1 Limisphaerales bacterium
TTTTTGGGCAACATTTCTTCAATAAGTTTGAATTGCTCTAGGGTTAAATCTGTTAAATAAGGCATTTAAAAATCTTAAAATTATTTCTAGTTTTTAACAAGTTTAGAGATTTAGGACAGGTTCTAATAGTTTTTGATTTACATGGGCAGTTTTTTAGAAGTACCTACTCTGAACCTCCCTACACTATTCAATCAAAAAATAATAACCTGTACGCTATAAACGACTTAGATCAAGGAGAATATTTTATTTGTAAGATTTAGGAGATTTTTTTTAATGGTTGATTTGGTAATTAAATTGATCATTAAATGAGTTTTGTGGAAGAAATTAAGTGGTGAAGATTGATTAAAATTGGGGATTGTAAACTTGTCATAAATTTCTGGCAAAAAATTTAGCGTTACATACCAAGCACGCTTTTTGAGTTACAGGAAAAATCCAAGTCGCAGTTCGCCTAATAATTCAGCTTGACTAAAAATTTCTTTTTGTTTTGGTTTATTTATTATAACATATCTTAATAACATTTTTATTTTCCCACTTCAATTTTTTATGGCACAATCCAACTCCCAAACCGTTCTTTTACGAAATATCGCTATCATCGCCCACGTTGACCACGGCAAAACTACCCTAGTTGACGGTTTTATCAAGCAAACAAGCCAAGTTCGTGGAATTAACGAGTTAGAAAATTTGATTATGGACAATATTGACCAAGAAAGAGAACGTGGTATCACCATCAAAGCCAAAAATGCCAGTGTTTATTATGATTTTCAGTCACCAAATCCAGAAATTCCTAGCGGACTTTACAAAATTAACATTGTGGACACACCCGGACACGCTGATTTTGGCGGTGAGGTTGAGCGAACTTTGAGAATGGTTGACGGGGTTTTATTGTTAGTTGACGCCCAAGAAGGGCCAATGCCTCAAACCAAATTCGTCCTCAAAAAAGCCCTAGAACTGGGACATCGTGTCATCGTCGTGGTCAATAAAGTTGACAAACCTGCAGCCAACTGTGAGCGAACCATTGATAAAGTGGAAAATTTGTTTTTGGATCTTTCGGCTAGTGATGAGCAAATGGATTTTACGGTGGTTTTTGCAAGTGGAGTTCTTGGTAAAGCTGGAGCAAAACCTGACGAATTACAAGAAAATCTGTTTTATCTTTTGGATCAAGTCATCCTCCAAACTCCCAGCCCAAACCAAAACCAAACTGCCCAAATTCTGGCAAATGTCAAAAATCAATGGGTCAAAGAATTGCTTAGTTAGTAAAAATCATCAAGGGTTAAATTGCCTTGAAACAGGCTAAAATGGAAGCTAGATATTCCACTGTGCTAAAATTTTGTCAAAACCTAATAAATAATTTTTATTTTATATGCCTAAAAGTCAATCTCAAATTGTTACAGAAATTTTGGAAAGACTGGGCGGAGTGGCAACTTTGGGCTTAATTATCCAAGAAACTCTCAAACATCCAGAGTTTAAATTTAAAGGCAAAACCCCGCAAGCCAACATTCGCCGTATTGTTCAGCTAAACAAGGATTTGTACAAAATAAAACCTGGTCTTTACTCTTTGGAAAAACTGCGAAATCAAAATGAAAATTCGGGAATTATTGTAGAAACTGACCAAAATGAAGGAACTAAAGAGGTTGAGGAATTTACACACGGCTATTATCAAGGGCTTTTGATCACTATTGGAAACTTGCGAAATCTCAAAACTTATTCGCCAAATCAGGACAACACAAGAACTTTTTTGAATAAAAAATTGTCAGAAATTAGAACTTTACAAGAAATTCCACAGTTTAGTTATGACGAATTTGTCAAAAGAAGCAGGACGGTTGACACAATTTGGTTTCACGAAACAAAAGATTTTTTGATGCCGCAAAGTTATTTTGAAGTGGAACACAGCACAGATATTCAAAACTCACTTTTAAAATATGCTGATTTGCGAGATTTTACTGCCAAAAAGTTTATTGTAGCTGATAGAAAAAGGAAAGCAGAATTTGAACAAAAAATGCGATATTTAGCTTTTGAAAAACTGAAAGACCAGATTTTATTTTTATCTTACGACGAACTTGTAAAGCAATATGAATTTTTATTAGAAAGTAGTAATTTTGATACTTTAATTTAATAATACGAATAAGTTTTAAATTACGAAGCCGAGCTGGAAAACAAAAAAGTAGCCTATTTGAAATTTAATTCAATGCCAAAATGACAATTTATTCAACTCAGCAAATGCTAAATCAAGTTATCCAAATACAGGGAAAGTGCCTTGAATGCGTCAAGATTTTGGGTCAAAATATCTACTCAACTTATTTTATTGCCTACAAAAAAACTTTTAAAAACGGTAAAATTAGCTTTGTGGTAGATTATGATAATGGCGAGGAAGTTTGGACAAATTTTGATTTTGAGGGATTGGAGGGGTGCGGTTGGAAAATCTACGGTTTATAAATATAATTTTGCAAAAAGAATACTAAAACCAGAGGGCACGATTTGGATTAGCGGAACTTATCACAGTATTTATCAATGCGGTTTTGCCCTTCAAATGGAGGATTTTCATCTTCTCAACGACATTGCTTGGTTCAAACCCAACGCTTCACCGAATTTGTCGTGTAGGTTTTTTACCGCCAGCCACGAAACCCTAATTTGGGCTAGAAAATCCAAAAAAGCCAAACATTATTTCAATTACGATTTGATGAAAAATGGCAGCTGGGCAGAAGATATGATCAAAAAACCCAATTTACAAATGCGGTCGGTGTGGTCTATTTATCCACCAAAAAGGGAAGAAAAAGTCTTTGGCAAACACCCAACCCAAAAACCGATTGAACTTTTGAGGCGGTGTATTTTGGCTTCTACTCCCGAAAATGCTATAATTCTTGACCCGTTCAACGGCGGCGGCACAACCGGAATTGCTACAGAAATTGTTAGAAATCGTAAATATATTGGCATTGACTTGGAGCAAAGTTATCTGGATTTGACGATTCAAAGATACGAGGAAATCAAAAACAAAAGCTTGATTTAGCAGTTAATTCCTCTGACTTATTTATGCCAAAAATAGACCCCTTGCGTTAAATAAAAAAATTGTTTAAAATTCCAATATGCTCTATAAAAATTTACAACAACTAACGCAAGACAAATTCAAAAGACTGACCGGAGTCAGTAAAAAAG
>JBIIDY010000039.1:0-11261 GCA_044238065.1 Limisphaerales bacterium
GGTTATTTAGATCAACTAAATCGTTAATTATTTTAGGTTTCATAAGACTTTTATGCCGAAGATTAACAGGTGGTTGTAGCCTAAAATGGGTTAAGCGAGAGATTTAGGACAGGTTCTTATTGGTTAATTATACTTCATTCAATGGCGACCCTGACCTCAATCTTTTTATTTTTTCAAGGTTGAAACTGTTGATATTTACAAACTTTTTTTCAAAATTGCCAAATACAAGTTAATGCTGGTTTGGGTAAATTGGCCATACAAGACAAAAAAACCATTTGCCAAAGAGTTTTGGGAATTGTTGAAACTGGAGAATATTAAACCTCTTGTAGTGAACACTTTTTAACCCCCACCCATCGCTGCTTTCAATTAATTTCTTACAGAAATCCCCACATCGCTACGCTCTGAACCTTTCAAAAAGGTTTTTCTTAGCTACATTTTTATTTGAGTTTAACCATAATTTTCACATTTTTATACTTTTTTCATCACGAGAGGTCTATTCAAACGAAAAACTCTGATTTATTTTGACAGAAAAAGTAATTAGAAAAATACTTGAAAAGTTAAATTTGGTTACTTTGCTGGGATTTTGTAAGAGTTTTAAATGTATCTCAAGGCGAATTTAAATTTTGTATTATATAGCTTTTTGAAAGTTAATTTTTTGAAACTGCTGACTAATTTCTTTGAAATAAATGCGAATAATCGGCAAGGTGTTGTGAATTTTGGTAATTTTTTGGTTGACATTTTTCTTATTGACATTTTAAATAAAATATGATTTAGTTTATAGACCTTTTTAAGCCTTTTTTGGTTTTACTTTGGTGTTTTTAAAATTCAGTTTTGCCACATTTTTCTAAAATTTAGTCATCAGCGAAATAATTTTTGATTGGAAATTTGAACTTTATTTAGCATGGAAAAACTTTGTTTTATTGGTTGTTATTGTAATTTCTAACAGTTGAAATTAGAAAAATTATGAAAAACCAACAGTATTAAGCAAAGTTATAAAATAACAAAAAATAAACATAACTTTTTTATAAAATATCTTTTTTCAAAACTTTTTCAAACCAAATTTTAGCAATTTTTATTTTTTATGCCGGTTGCTGACTATTGGGGTTTTGTTTTGGAAGATTTGGGGAGGATTGTCAGCCCCAGTAATTATAAGGCATGGCTAGAAAACCTAGAATTTATCAGCGTCAGCGTGCGTGGAACTCGGCTTAATTTGTCCACCGCATCTCGTTTTAGTAAAGAATACATTGAAAAAAAACTGCTCAAACAACTCACCAATTCGGTTCAAAAATACTTTCCCAGGGTTGCCCAAATTAATTTTGAAATTCGTCGAAATACTCAAGAAAAAAAAGAAAACAACAGTGAATTAGTAAAAATCGGCAAACAAAAACAGCCAGAAAAAAATTTAGAAAACAACATTTCAAACCAAATTTCAGTAAATCCCGTTTCGCCAATTTCAGCGTCGTCGGATTTAATTTTACAAGGTTCAACACCATCAAATTCAGTATCGCCAAGCTCAGAATTCACCCAAAGTCAGTTTAGTAATTTTATTTCCAACCCGAAACTTACCCAAAACCTAGAAAAAATTATCACAAACCTAGTGCAAAATAACGGGCAAAATTCGCAAAAATCAAGTTACCAAAAAAATTTAATCCCAGAATTAGCTTTTGATTCTCAAGATAAATCACAGGCAAATCCTCAAAAATCTAATATAGCTTTTCAGCCTTTAAATTCAGTTCCCAGTAAAAAAATCCCTAAAAATAAAACTGAAAACAAAATTGAAGACAATCTTAGCACTGACTTGACCCAAATTCCCAAAGTAGACAATTCCCAAACCAATTTTGACCAAAAAGACTGGCAAAACCCCGTCAAAAATAATGAGCCCAGTGCCCTCCCTTCACCAAATCTTAACAATCTCAACCCCAAATACACTTTTGAAAATCTGGTTGTTTCTGGACATAACGAGCTAGCCGTGAGCGTCGCCAAAAGTATTCTGCGAGAAATGGGAACTCTTTATAATCCAGTTTTTATCCACTCCAAAGTCGGACTTGGTAAAACTCACCTGCTCCAAGCTATCGGGCAAAAAGCTTTGGAAAATGAACCTAGTCTCAAAATCAAGTACGCCACTTGCGAGACTTTTTTTAATCATTATTTGACCGCCATTCAAAAAAATCAAAGTGCCCAATTTCGTCATTATTATCGCAACGTTGACCTGTTGCTTTTGGATGATATTCAGTTTATTAACGGCAAAAATAGCACCCAAGAAGCTTTTTTCCACACTTTTAACGAACTACATCAACAAAACAAACAGATTATTATTACCAGTGATAAACCACCCGAAATGCTGGGCTTGGTCGAAGACCGCTTGGTTTCTAGGTTTAAATGGGGAATGGTGGTTGATATTATGGATCCCAATTTGGAAGATCGTTTGGCAATTCTCAAAGACAAAATTGAAAGACTGCAGATAATACTGTCCACTGACCAGATTCTCCAAATTGCTCAAACTGTTACCACCAATGTTCGTGATATTGAAGGGGTTTTGAACCAAATTGTCGCCAAACTGAAAATGACTGGACAACGGGAAATGGAGCAAAAATGGCTAGACAAAATCCTAAAAACGGAAAATTTTGAAACTGAAACTGTCATTAATAAAAGCCCGGAAAAAGTCCTGCAAATTGTCGCCAAACTCCACAGTACAACCCAAAGTGAAATTATCGGCAAAAGTCGTGATAAAAATGTTTCCACCGCTCGCCAAATCATCATGTATCTATGGCATAAAAATTTTGGCTTGAGCTTACCTATTATCGGTAAAATGCTAAAAAGAGATCACACCACCATTCTTCACGGCACCCAAAAAATTCAAAAAGAAATCCAAAACGACCCCCAAATTGCCATCAAAATCAAAGAAATTCTCAAAACTTTAGAAGCATAGTTTGGTCAAATTACAAATTAAATACATACTTAACTATATTAAACTATATTAAAACTTCCCGAGTTTCATTTGATGTTTACGATGACTTTGAGAAATAAAGTTCTACAAATTTTTCAAGTTCAGAAAATGGTTAAGATTCCAAAAAGTTTTACTAAAAATAGGACTAAAGATGGTTTTGGAAAGTTGAATTTTTATCACAAAATTATTTTTTTGGGGAAAATTGGCGAGGAAAATTAGACTAAATTCTGGAATTTTAAACTTGGGAAAAGTACCTAATAATGGTTTATTGCTATTTTATTTTTCAATAGAATAATTTCAAGTTAGTTTTATTTTAAATCAATCTCAAATAGTTTCAAAGTTTAAAAAATTGATAAATTTCAGTAATTTTATGGTAATTCCTAATTTAAAAATCTTATTAAAACTTATGATTTATTTTAATTTAAGATACTCAAAAAAAAATACAAAAATCAATTTCCAGATATTTCTAGTCCTCCAAAAAAGCCTCCCGAAGTAAGCTAAGTTTAAAAATATCTTTGAAGACGGTTAGAATTTTGCCAGTATATTTACCTGATATTTACCAAAAAGCCACTAAATTTTTAAAACTTATTTTGGGTTTTATTTTTGGGTTTTATTTACTACCAAGATCGACTCTAACTTCTCGTTTGCGAGTTTTGTACATTACAGCCCCTCCACCGATTATCGCGAGCAATCCAATAACAACGGCAGTTTCAAAACCTCCTGTGGGTACAGTAGTTGTAGTTACAACGGTAGCACAAGATGAATTACTTGAGTTATTAGTGGTTGTCGTTGTATTAGTGGTAGTGGTAGTTGTTCTAGTAGCTGAACTTGTAGTGGTTGTGGCAGCTACACCATCTGCCCGAGCCTGGATACCACCAAAAATGTTAAAATTATCACCAAGTTTGCAAGGATCTACACTTTTGGAAGAGCTGGAAGAACTGCTACTGGATAATGAGCTACTACTAGATGAGGACCTTGAGCTTGAAGAACTGCTTGATGAACTTGAGCTACTAGAAGAAGCTGGAGCAACAACAGACAAAGTGGCAATTTTAAGTGCGGGTCTTTGGGATTCTTGAAGATTTGGAGACAAGTTGGCGTCTTCATCAAAAGTGATTCTAACCTGATCACCTACTTTAGCATTAGCCGACAGTTTTAATTTGAAACCAATACAACCAGTAGATTTTTGCTTGAAAGTTGTAGAAGAAGCTGCGGTGGATTTGGCAGTTTGAAGTCCGTATTTATTCATTGCAGTGGCTGTAAAAAAACTTGCAGGAATATTGTAGCGTTCACCTGTAAAAGTTCTACAATCACCACCTGCCGGTGTCACTGGGGTTGGATCTGTTGGCAAGCGGTTTGGATCACCATTAAAAACATCTACACTTTCAGCTAGAACAAGTTCAAAAGCTGGCGCTTGTCCAGGATTACTTATGTTAGTCAAAACAACTGTTGACGCTTGATTAGTCACGTCAATATCAGAAATTGCACTGCCATATGGGAAATAAAATAAAAATGGTGTTTGACCGCTAGGAATTGGAAAGTTTCCAAGATCGCTAGGAATAGGTCTGGTTGTAGTGCCTTGTGCGAATGTTGAAACATTAAAAAATACGCTGGACACCAAAGTTAAACTTATGGCTAAACCGAGTGATTTTTGAAAAAGTTTGATAAACATAAAAATTGTATAACTTAAGAGCTTGAAAAAAATATTTGAAAAAGTTTTGTTTTGGTAAAAATTGAGGTTTTTTTAAAACTTTCATATTATAGCACAACTTCTAGATTTTGTCTAATTTTGTGTTTTGTTTATTCTTTTGACTGTTTTTAAAGGTATTTTAGAACTTTTTGGAAATGATTTTTAATTGTGAATGAAAATTTATTAGAAAAATATTTGTTGGGATTTTTGGTTTTTTGCCAATTTTTTTTATTTTTTTGAATTGAGCTTGTGTACTAGGTTTATATTTTTTTTCAAGTATTATTTCTTATTTAATCTCAAGAGGATTTTTGAATTGAGTTTTGACTATTTTGGACTCAAGATTTTTGACTTTGTTTCTTTTAAAATCCTCTTTTAACTTCCATTATCTAAGGTCAGGACCGCCTCTGGCAACTGGTGTTGTACCTACATAAAGAACTACAATGTTAGTATCAGTAATAATTTTGTTAGAGTCTGGTTTGGTTGCTCTTACGACTACGTGGGTGTAATTATACATAGTTTGGTCAGCTACGGGATAGTTAGCTTCGCATTTACCACCAACGATATTACCTTGATAACTACGATAAGTTGTGGTCAAAGTATGTGCTGAAAGAGTAAAAGCACAAGTTCCAGTTGTCCAAAGGTTTGCAGGATTAGCAGGATCTTCACCGATTTGGTCAAAAACTAACTTGACGTTGCCATCTTTGAATTTTTGGTTAATTGGGTAATTGAGATTGTAGCGAACTGATTCATCCCAGTTAAGTTGTTTGTTGTCCATTCCCACAAAATACAACCGACCGTTTTTGATAGTTTGTGCACCAGCCTGAACCAAAGTGATATTACCTTTAGTATCGTCAGTTTGGTTGCTTATGGTTATGCGAATTTTTTGAGAGCCAGGAGTTCCGCTATCCGATGGAACATTGCGACATTCTACCATTTTGACAGCGTTAATTGTAACCAAGCTGCAAGCGTCAGATAAACCAGTAGCTGTAGCTATGCTAGCTTTAGTGTCATTTGGTAAAGTGTAAATAGCGTTTTGATCTACTAACCTGAAATAACAAATAGTTTTTTGTCCGACCGTGACTGGATCTGGTAGACAATAAGCAGTATTCAAATCAGCAGGGGTTACAGTTTTATTAGCTGGAGCAGAGCTAGCTGGGGAGCTAGGTGGTGGCGGTGAGCTTTGTTGTGAACTAGCAGGACGAGCAACTACAACTGAAACTTCGGTAGAAACTTGTTTGGAATCATATGCAACAGTGGCTTTCATTCCTTGTGTAAAATTGCTATTAAGAATGGTGCCAGCTGGGTCAGTATTACTTTCCTTGAGTTTAGCTTCAAAAGTAACATAGCCTTTTTTGAGACCAAAATTGCCCAAATCTACAGGTGCAGCAGTAGCACTACCATTACAATTTGTTAGGCCGTTTGTAGCCGAGCGGGGACGGTATTGTATAAGATAACCCCAAGTAAATTTGGCAGTTCCAGTAGTTTGGACAAGGGCTGGGTTGATACAGTTAACAGGACCGTTATCAAACTGATCTCGCAAACTATTAACATCCAACTCCATTTTGTCGCCCAAATAAATACTAAGCACGGTTGAGACTGGGTCGGTGTTATCTCCAGTGTTAGAATATTCTATACTAAAACGAGCTTTTTCTCCCGGCATAAGAGTAACGCTGCCTGCCGCTTGAGCACTGTTGGTGGATTGGCTAGTAAAATATACCGCCCCGATAACCAGCGACGATATACTCAAGACAACCACTCCAAACATTGCGATTATTTTTGGTTTGAGTTTGAACATATTTTTGTTTTTGTAATTTAGTTAAAGTTATTAACTCTTTAATTGTTTTTTTGGTTATTGGTTAGTTTTGTTTGATTCTTTTTGATTGTTTCTAGTCCTGAAATTAGTCCTGAAAAATTGTCTAAAAATTACTGGAAAAATAAAGGTGATATCCTGATCGTTTTATTTAACTTCAAGGAAAAACACTGATGGCATTCCGGGTTTGCCAGTGATCAAATCATTCAAAACACTAGCGATGCGATAATCTCCGGGAGCGGTGCCTGCAGCCACTTCTACATCAATTGTAATTGTGCCTTTTTGTCCAACTTTGATTGCACTGTATTCCTTGTCTTTGGAGCCGGGTCCGTATTTGGCTACATTGTCTTTAAAAATACTATCACTGACTTCAATAGTTTGTCCGTTGAAAGTATCTTTGACGCTACCGGGGATAATTTTGAGAGCTTTGTCCACGCTAATTACCAAACTACCCTTTTCAAAATCCATATCACCAGCACTAGCATATTCTAGAGTGTAGCGGAATTTTTGAGCTTTCTTTTCAGGATCTGGCTTAACTTCCAAAGCAACTTCACCACCTTTAACAAGCTTTGCCTCTTCTTTAGTCATTGTGAGCGGGTTAAGGTTGATTTTGTCGTTGCTAGCTTTGACTTCTAGGTATTTGTCAATAACAGTCCTTTCATCTTTAACTAGATTTTCGGCTGCGGTCATTGGTTTTGGAAGATTAAGATTATCTGGAAGAGGTTGAGTAACAGTTTGATTTTGTCCATCAGCAGTGGTTGTGTTGACTTGAATGGTTGGATTAGAATCAGCTACTTGTGAGCCAGTATTAGAGTTTGAAGGACTAGACATAGAGCTGTTTTGATCTTTTTGAGCTACTTGCGTACCAGTTTTTCCGCCAGACATGCTGACACCGGCGACGATTGCTGCCAAAACTAAAGCACCAGCTACACCACCAATAATTAGAGATGAGTTATTTTTCTTTGTGATTTTTTTAGCGGGGGTTGTAATTTTGTTTTCAACCGAAGGAGCTGAATTGGATTGTGGGTTTTGTTGTGAATTGAGAGTAGACATAGTTTGTTTTTGTTATATTTTTTTTTGGTAATTTTATTATATTGCAAATTTTTTATCTTGGCAAATTATTTTTTATTATTTTTTTAAAATCCTTCAAAAATCCACGAATTAGAGAAATTTTGAATAATGTTTTTCGTTAATTTTAATCAAATTAGGTTAGTACATTTGCCAACCCAAAATCTCTAAAACTAAAAATCTCTGAAATCAGCAAGAGCTTGAAAATACTCAAAATTTGAAATAAAAATTCTCAAGAGTAGGTTTACAAATCTCAAAATTGCTAAATCCCAAAGAAAACTCAACAAAATTTCCATTTTTCAGTTAATTTTCAAGTTTTACCAAGTTAAAAATAAACTCAAGACTTAATTACTTCGTACTTATTTTATGGGAAAACATTTGTAATTAATTTTTACGACTTTCTTTTTGGTTTTTAATCAGATTAAAACAAGTAAGTTATTTTTTACTGGGAATTTTCGTGCTAATTTTCGTGCTAATTTTTCAATTTAAAAAAGTTTGAAATAGGTTTATTTTGTTATAATCTTCAGCTAATTTTTTAATTCTAGAGATTTTTTGATAAATTGTTTTCTATCAGATTTAATTTATAGAAATTGTTATGGTTTCTTTAATTTGACAAATTGCTAGTTTTTGTTTAATAATTTTGAACATGTCAAAAAATGGAAAAACCGAACAAAAGATAAAAAAAGAACTTCCAATATCCAAATCTCCCAGCGGGAACTGCCCAGAAATGTCCAAAAAAAAGCTAGGAAAAATTGTCAAAGAGGGGAAAAATTTGGCAGAACAAGTAGCAAACCAACAATCAAAAGTATCTCCAAAAAAACTATCAGAAAAGCAAATAGAAAATTTGTCAAAACTAGAATTAAAGTCAACAAATGAGAATGCAAAAGCGTTATTAGAGGTTTCACAAGAAAATTCACCAGAGCCACTTTTCAAATTACACTCGCCATATCAGCCACTGGGAGATCAGCCCAAAGTCATCAGCCAAATCACTGAAAGTCTCCAGAGTGGTCATCGTGAACAGACTGTTATGGGGGTGACGGGGTGTGGGAAAACCTTTATTATGGCCAGTATCATCGCTAATTTACAAAAGCCAACTTTAATTATCGCCCACAACAAAACCCTCGCCGCCCAACTTGCCGAAGAATTTAAACGGTTTTTTCCCGAAAATGCAGTTCATTATTTTGTCAGTTATTACGATTATTATCAGCCAGAAAGCTACCTTCCCAAAAGTGATACTTTTATTGAAAAGCAAACCCAAATTAACGAGGAAATTGAACTTTTTCGCAACGCTACCACCCAAGCCCTTCTTACCCGCAAAGATGTTATAATTGTCGCCTCGGTCTCGTGTATTTATGGACTTGGCAACCCAGAAGACTACAACTCACTCAAAATTGAATTAAACCTAAACTCGCTTTATAGGATGGATAAAATTACCAGAAGGCTAGCTGATTTACAGTATACTAGGACTAATTTAGATCTCAAAAGGGGCTATTTTCGGGTACGTGGAGATACTTTAGAAATTGCACCAACTAGCAGTGAAGTAGGTTACCGTTTTAGTTTTTTTGGAGATTTATTGGAAAATATTGAAACTTTTGAATTAATAACCAACCGCAGTCTTGAAAAATTAACCAAACACACGATTTTCCCAGCCAAACAATACGTGACCACTGCTGAAAAAGTTAAAATCGCCATTGGTAATATAGAAAAAGATCTGCAAAAAAGACTGGAAGAATTTGAAAGTCAGCAAAAATTTTTACCAGCAGAAAGGCTCAGACAACGAACTTTAAATGACTTGGAAATGTTGGAATCTATGGGTTTTTGTGGCGGAATTGAAAATTACTCTTGGTATTTTGACCAAAGGCAAGATGGGGAAGCGGGCAACACTCTTTTGGATTATTTTCCAGATGATTCGCTTTGTTTTATTGATGAATCTCATATTACCCTGCCCCAAATTGGAGCTATGTACGCAGGGGACAGATCTCGCAAACAAACCTTGATTGATTACGGATTTCGCCTGCCAAGTGCTTTGAATAACAGACCGCTTCAACGACACGAATTTTTTCAAAAAGTAGGGCAACTTGTGTATGTTTCCGCAACTCCCGGCCCATTTGAATTAGGATTTGGCCCTTTTGAATAAACCAATTTTATTTAATTTTAAAGTTGAAAAAAGTGAAAAAGAAAAACCAAAAAACCCTCTTTCCAGATTTCCAATTCCGTAATTTTGACTAATTTTCCTAAACTATATTTCCAAAAAATGTTGAAACTTTTAAATAATTTTATTAAGATTATTAGAGTTGTTAAAATTTTCTTCCAACACTTTGTTTTTTAATTTTATATCTAAGAAAAATGAGTTTATTCCTTGTTTCAAAAAAATTTCTAATTCTTGAATATTTTGATATACAAAACCAAATTCTTTGAGAGCAGTATCCACATAAACAATATCTGTAGTGATGAAAGGCATATTTAGTTGCAGGTATTCTTTTAATTTTAAACTATCACCGTAATAAACATGATCACTATCCTTACTTTGGGAATAAGGAGCAATGCCAAAAAGCTTACTTTCTAGCGATTCAATAATTCTAATGATTTCTAACTTTTGTTTAACGCCATAAAATTTTATTTTACTTTTTTGACTTTCTGGTAACGAATTAATAATATTTACCAATTCCGAATCTAAAGGACCTCCTCCAAAGATATGTAAATCAAAATCAATATTTCTATCAATGTAAAAAGATTTTACAAAATCTACAATTCCGTGCTGTTGAGTAATTGAACCTATATAAACAAATGCTTTTTTTGTGTATTGGTCAAAATTTTTATTAAAATCAACTTCTTGTATTCCGTTTGGAATAACTATACCTTTTTTGGGATTTAAAAAATGATGATTGATTCTAGCTTGATTTTGACGTTCCGTTACAGATACTGTTTTATCACTCAATAAGCAGGCAAATGTTTCTGTTAAAAAGTAAAATTGGTTTAAAATCCATGATCCAAAACGTTTTCTAGAATAATCAACGCCATAAAAAATCACCTTTTTACTTTTGAAACTAAGAATTTTAGCTAAAAGCAAAGGAATAGTGTTAAAACTACCGACACCTATAAAAGTACCAATTTCGGATTTATATTTGAAAGACAGTCTAAAAGTTGTAATAAAATTATTGATTAGATTTAGGATAAAGTTATTATTGGTTGGAATTTTGGTTAAAATAGTTTTTTGCCCTGACTTAAACAATATTAATTCTGAATCAGTTAAGGTAGGGTCCACAAAAGGATGTCCCAAATAGTAATAATCTGTATTAGACCTATTTCCTAATTCCGTTTGATTTTTACGATAACCTTCAAAAATATGATTTAAAAAATTTTCAGTTTTTGGAAAAGTGCTTAGAATTCAAAAAGTTTTGTCAAAAATAAGCGGAAATTGGTTTTGGAAAAGTGTATTTTTATCACGAAATTAGTTTTTTTGGTAAAAATAGACACTGAAAATTGGTTAAAATTAAAGAAGTGGAATTAGGAAAGAGGTCTATTGTTTTTCTCTAAAAATTAGCAAAAATAGTCAGTTGTGCCTTTATTTTTCGTAAAATGTGAAGTGATAAATATCATATATTTTTTTGTTACTAAATACTATATAGCCAATTCCTATTAGACCTTTACAAAAAATAAAATATTTTCTACAATTTTGGTATGTCCCACTACAGCAACGATTTGAGGTTAAAAGTCATTACTTTTTTCAAACAAAATAGCTCAAATAA
>JBIIDY010000002.1:0-34795 GCA_044238065.1 Limisphaerales bacterium
TTGGTTAAAAATTTCAGAATTATTAGCGGAATTTGTAGATATAGACTGAATAAAATAGCTAAAAGATTTAATTTAATTTGTGGAATTTGTAACCTAAAAAATGTTTAACGCAAGAGGTCTATTATGTCCAATGGTTCTTTTCCAAACAATAGTATTCCTAAAATTCCCTTCGCCAAAGATTTTATCCAAAATATAAACCCGAATGTAGGCGTCCGCATGCCAGTCGCAGTGGAGATAAAAACTCCCGGTTGGTTTGAGAATGCGATGAATTTCTTGCACTCTTTCTTTGAGCCAGCCGATATAGTGATCCACTCCGCCACTCCACCGATCTTCAAAACTCCGCACTTCGCCCTTGTCGCCCCAAATCACTTCGTAGTTACGATTAGAGAAAAACGGCGGATCAATGTAGCAAAGGTCAACACTTTCACTAGGTAAATTTTGGAGAGTTTGGAGGCAATCGCCGAGGATGAGAGAGTTTAGCATAAAAAAAAGTTGACTGGAATAAAAACTTGTGATATAATACGATTATCATAATTTTTAATTTATTTTTTTGTCAAAGTGTGTATGGAAAAATTACCAAATTCTGAAAAACCAAAAATAACCAAAGATGAAGTAAATCAATTAGTATATACAGAGGATTTTCAACAAATGCCAAACGGAGATGCTAAAATAAGCAAAAACAATCTTTAAAGAATATACTAATAATAATCGTTTTACTGGTGAATGCTACGATATAGAGAAATTATTGTTAATAAGTTTTTATGTTTTGGGAAGCGGGGCAAATGTAGTTGAAGATAATAATTATTACATCTGTACACCATACGATCAAACAATAATTAATTGCCTCGTAATAAGATTTGGAAGACCTGACTTAGCTTGTCACAGTGAAGTAAAAGGTCTGGGCAGTGAACCACACATACATATTCATCAAAATAAAAAATCCAAAGAAATTAATTATGGCTATGAAACTACTAAATTCATTGGTAAAAATCTACATGTTATGGTTAGACAAGATGAGTATTATTAGAACTTCCAAACCGCCAGCCGAGAATTAGAGAGTTGAGCATAAAAAAACTTGACTGGAATAAAAACTTGTGACATAATACGATTATTATAATTTTTAATTTATTTTTTTGTCAAAGAATGAGTCTTGAATTTTCTCCCCACGAAACTGTTGATATAGAAACATTTATGATTGTACTTGGCGGTATGTTGCCAAATAGGGATAACCATTTTTACTTTAATGGGCAAGGAGAAGAAAATTCTACTGTTCGTTTTGTAATTGCTGATTGTACTCATTTAGAACGAGAATTTGAAATAGATACTGATTATTCTACACAAAAAGAGCAGTCGATAACTTTTCATTTCATTCCTTTTGGGAGAAAAAATCTTGCTTTGAATAACGATAGGGAAAAACTTTTGTCAAAAATTGGAACTTTAATGACTTTAGTTTTGATTTACGAAAAAGCTGTTGAAAATAATGTGGATTATCTCTTGGTTAATACTAGATTCGAAAAGCTACATAATTTTATAGTTAATAATTTAGGTTATAACTTGATTACCAACACAGATGAGGGTGAGTATTTAAATTATAAAAAATCTATAGTAGAAATTTCTTATAAAATAGTAAATGTAAAGTTAGAAATTAGTGGTTTATGTTCTAAAAATAAAATAACAGAAAAAGAAATAAAAGCAGTTTTTTGTATTAAATAAAATTACTAGAAAATAGGTAATTTAAAAACTTTCTAAAACTTTCCAAACCACCCGCCAAGGATGAGAGAGTTTAGCATAAAAAAAACTTGACTGGAATAAAAACTTTTAATATAATACGGATATTATAATTTTTAATTTAATTTTTTGTTAAAGGATTGGAATTTTTAGTAAAAAAATAATCATGAAAAATTTTTCGTCACATGAGATGAGAGAAGTTCCTTTGGAAAGAGGTGAAGCTTTGCGAAATATAAAATTTATTGATGGAATAAGAGAAGCTGTTTTTATGTTAAATATTTCCCCACATAATATTATACATATAGGTGGTACGGCGATATTTTATCACACTCAAAAAAAAATACTGGATTTTCTTAGAGAGAAACACCCTTCAAAACATAAAACAGAATTAACAAGATTGGCAAGCTTCATAGCCAAAACAATGTATAGAGGTACACATGATATTGATCTAATTACTAAACAAGAATCTGACATTTCGCAAATTATTGGAAAAATGGAAAATAATAATTTAGGCTGCTTTGTCAAAAAGGAAATTTCTCATTTGGAAAGTAAGAGGAAGCTTGGGTTTAGATTAAATAGGAATCCATATTCATTCTATAAAAAAAAGCAAGAATATAGCGACTATCCTAATACAGATATTTTTGAAATGGATGAATATTTTTTTACAAAACGTGAAGATTCGTATTTGCTTCATTTTAATGAAAGAATAGTTGAGTGTAATACTGGTTCGGATTGGGATAATAATAATTTTCCAATTATTAAAGAAAACCCACTTTTATTAGATCTTGAAGATGAAAAAGGATTGGTTTGCGTTCCTACATTGCTAGATTGTTTTTTATTTAAAACAGATATTATCACTTTTAGTAAATCTGGGCTAAGACCAAAAGATTGTGTGGATATTTTATTTTTAGTTAGTAACTTTAGTCAAACAGACTCTAAAAATGCTATTATGGAAATAAAAAATAGTCCTGACGCTAAAAAAAAGTTTTTAGAATTAAATAATTTATTATCAAATAAGGATAAAGTTATCCAAGAATTTAGCTTGGGTGTCGGCTATTCTTTTAAAGAAAATATAGGAAATGCTATTTTTTGTGAGAAAAAATTAAATGAATTTAAAAAACAAATGGACAGATATAAAAATTAAACTACATCAATAACCAAAAAACTATTTTAGACTGGGAAAATTGTCAATAGGAAATACAAAACCACCAAACCATCTACCGAGGATGAGAGGTTTGAACATAAAAAAACCTTGGCTGGAATAAAAAAATACATTTATTAAACTTGTTACTATTTATACCTTGAAACTATCAATAAGTTTCACTTCTCTAAGTGTAAGATTTGGTCGTGGAATGGGTATAATCAAGTTTTTTTAGGACTTTTTTTGGAAAGTAGACAGGTATAAAAAAGCGATGGGGCCGATATGCCAAATCCAAGGGACAATTGACCACAAATTGACCTCTTCTACCGTAATCACATATTCTTCTGGGTAGCTATTTTTATAACCTCCCAAAAAACGGATAAACCATTTTGGCCACCATTCTCTCGGCATTGGCTGGCTTGGAAAACTAAGATTGAGAATATAAATAAAAAAACCTAAAACCAACATTCCAAAAAACCAAATTTGCCAAGATTTTTCAAACTCACCTTTGGCGAATAAGTCCAATTTCTCCACCACAAATTTGCGAATTAATAATGTAATAACCAAGCAAACAAAGAATAAAACAAGCCAAATTGGACCGTCAGTTTGAATTTTAAAATTAAGAGAAGAGAGAAGACTCAGAATCCACGCCGCAACCCTACCAATCAAATCCTGGGCAACCTGGAAAACGAAAAAAGAAATCAAAGTGGCAACATAGTAAGCAGATAGCAGACTTTTGCTAAACTTAAATTCTTTCATATTTTATATTTATAATAAGATTTTTTCAAAACTTGGAAATTTGAGTTTTTGATTTTTGAAATTTTTTACCCAATTTGTTTTGATTATGGGCTTTAATAAAAAAGTTAAACAAAATTAGAGCCAATTTAATAATAGCCAATTTAATCAATTTTAGAATTAAACGATTTAGATAATTTTTCAATTTTTTTTATAGGGTTAAATTTCTAAGCAACTACTTCAGCGTTATTTTCTACGACTTTGAAAGTAATAGTTTTGGAAACTGGTGAACAACTTTGAATTTCTACAGCTTGACCAATTGTAAAAAGTGAAGAATCTGAGCAACTACACGCATATCGCTTTTTGACTTTGAAAGATTTTTTGTATTTTGTGTGAGTTTTTTTGCGGAAAACAGTAACAATTACAGCTTTGGTCATTTTGTTGGATGTGATAACACCTGTCATAAATTATGTTAAAAAAGGTATAAAAAATGTAGAAAATTGGTTGATATTTTTTTGAAAACTAAGAAAAACAAGTTTAAATTTTCAGGAAAAGAGCAAAAACACGTTGAATTGACTATTTATAATAAATAAAATTTTGTCAAATAAATAACCATAAAACCTTATCAAATCTTTTCCAATCTTCAAAAAATATAGTAATTTTCAAAGTTTCTACAATTTTTATCATTATTTTTACGATTATTTCATTATTTTTTATACAAGCTTTATTTTATTTCTGTCTTGATTTATTCAAAATTCTGGGATTAAAACTTGGGGATATCCACAGCGATTCTTGGAAATTTCTAACTTTCAGGATAAATTGACCAAAAGAAAAATTTGTTTCAAAATAATCAAAATTATGCTTTTTTTATGTTTTCGTAAAATGTCTCAAATAAAATGTCTCAAACTGTAATTCCAAAATATCTTTATCAAAAACGTCAAACTTGACAAAAATTAAAAATAAGGCTTATAATTCCTTCTTGCCAATTTATCAACAAAAATTAAAAACCAAAATTCAAAAAGTAAAATTATCAATCAAATTTTTTCAACCAATTCCCCTAAAATATGAAAAATAATAATTCAACTTCCAAAATACAACCAAACTTTTTGGCTCAAATTTTTTCAAAATCAACTCTTGCAAAATTGGCTTTTTTACCTTTTGTTTTGGCATTATTTTTGGCCGTATCAATTTCAGGTTTTGCCGAAGAAGAAAATTTGACCCCAGCTTCACCAGCCATTCCTGTGGCCCCTTCCTTTGACCAAACTCAAAGCACTGCTTCATCAGAAATTTCCAGTTCCTCTGTTTCCAGCTCCAGTCTTTCCAGTTCGTTATCCAGCAGTTTATCTTCTTCAGTTTTTTCTAGTCTTTCCAATAATTCAAGTTTGTCCAGTAAATCCCTAGATTTGGTTTTACTAGCCAGCACGAACCAAGATAACACGGTTAGAACAGGAGGATTTTCCACTTTATTGATTTTTATGACAATTTTCATGGGAATTATCGGCTTTCAGTATCGCAACTTTATCCTAAAAAATCGTGGTTTGAAAACCAAAGAAAAAAGGATCAAGTAACCAAATCTGGCTTGCAAATTTCTCAACCCTCTTTCAAAGCTCAAACACAGAAAATACAGAAAAAAATATAGAAAAGTCATTTTTATTTGAAATACTACGGATTAAATTGAGTCAAATTTGAAATTGATAAGAGTTATAATTTTTGTAGACTTATAATTTTGAGGCTTTTTCAGGCTTTTTATTTAAAAAAACTCGAGTAAAAATCAAATGAATCTCTGGAAATATGTCTATTAAAAAAATATCAAAGAAAACTAATTGAAATACCAACTTTAATCAGTCAAATTAGGAAAGCTTATCATTTTTGTCAAAAAGTGTGCCGCTAAAAATGGCCAAATCTTCAGTTTCCAAAACAGAATTTACCCGTTTACCGTTCGTCAAAAAAACCTTAATCCCAGCCTCATTTGCCCTGCTGATAGCCTGGAGTTTGGCTCGCATTCCGCCAGTTCCCAGTGTGGATTTACCACTTGCCATTGACAGAATTTTTTCATCTATTTTTTGGATTTTCTTGATAATTTTGGCATCAGGGTTTTCTTTCGGATTCATATCATAAAGCCCGTTAATGTCAGACAAAATAACCAATTTATCTGCCCCAATCGCCAAAGATACTTCTACCGCCAGACTATCATTATCCGTGAAAATAGTGTCAATTTCTTCAGTGGAAACGGCATCATTTTCGTTAATAATCGGCACAATTCCCATTTCTAAAGCCTTGTAAAGACAGTTTTTGAAATCTTGAAGGTTGCGAGAATTGAGAAAAATACTGGAGGTGATCAGGTGTTGAGAGACAATTCTATCACCAAAACAAGTCTGCCAGCGACTCATCAAAACCGCCTGCCCAACGGAAGCACAAATCTGCTTGGTGGTAATTTCCTCATTTTTTGGCCTTTCTGTCATAGCCAAAGTACGCATACCACAGCCGATTGCCCCCGAAGAAATCAAGATCACTTTTATACCTTTTTGAACGAGTTTTTCAGTTTGTTTAGCAATATTGGACATTATCTCCAAATCCAATTTGCCAGAATCATCGGTAATTGTGGTCGTGCCAATTTTGATTAAATAAAGCATAAAAATGAGTCAAGGTTGAAAAATGATTATAAAAGTATTGGTGGGAAAATTGGTGGAAATTATACAAAAGTTTGATGATTTTTAAGTTTGCTTTGGACTTATTTTCAGAATTTTTGAGATTTTTTCAACTTTGTCAAAAAGTACTTAATTTCAATAAAATAAATTGTTTTTAGTTTAGTTTTCAACAAGTTCTAAAATAGAATAAATTTTGCTAAATTGTCAATTGCTACTTTGAGGCATTACCAGTATTGCCAAAATATCCTCCAGAGAACTCAAAATTCTTACCAGCTTATACTTGACTTGGTTTTTTACCGATTATTTCCCGCTTTCCCGTCATTGCGAATGAGTGACCAAGTGGAGCCATAGGAAACAGAGGCTAGGAAACAGAGGCTAACGAAGTAACCTTTTAACACTTTATATTTAGCTTTACCAGATTTTACCACTAGATCACTTCATTTCATTCGTGATGACACCCTGCGGCTTGTTTATGCCAAAATTTATACCGTAAAATAACTCTGCTAATCAATGGCGACGCAGTGGTCGCCTCTACAAGGGGAATTTTTTGTTCCAAGTTTTCTAATTTTGTAATTTTGATTTTCTACATTTTGGTTTTAAAATCGTCCAAAAAGTGCTTGGCAATTAGGTTTTGCCCATTTTCTCTACTAATTCCTCGTGTTTGGAGATATTCTTGGAGTTGGCGATCTATAAACGAAGTTGTTGTGTTGTGAACACATTTTTTGGGTAATTGATAAACTTCCAAAAACGGAGAGATTTTATTTTGAATTTTTTCACCCAAAATTAAGTTGTGATTTTGGAAACTAGCTTGACAATTTTGCCCTTTGATTATAATTTTTGCCAAAAGATCCAGATTATTTTTGACCAAAAAAGCCGAGTTTATGTTGACTTGACAGTCATTTGCCATTTGCCAAACAACAATTTGAATTTCCACTATCTTATCAATTTCTCCAAAAACTTGAACTTCACTTTGAGAATTTTCCCCAATTTGCCAGATATTGATAATTAATTTTAATTTATTGTTTTTCGTTTTTTTTACTTGATTTGCCACTTTGTCTGTTTCCAATTTTTCCAAAAAAGAAATTTTTAAAAACAAGCTAGAATTAGCCAATTGAACGATGTTGAGATTACGACTTTCGGTAGGATTTTTTATTTCCAAATAGTGTTTGCCAATTATTTCAATATTTTCGAGTTCAATCACCAAGCTTTCCTTTTCCTGCACCACTTCTTTTTGCAAAATATATTGATTTTTTTTCATATTTATAATTTAATAAACTTAATTTTCACAACTTTTTCACATTTACCATAATTATCTTCGTGCAAAATTAAAACTTTTATTTGATATAGTGCAATATGGTATTCAGTTTTGACATAAGGTTTGTTTTAATTGGTGTTTTTTCTCGTTTGAGGTATGGTTTTTACTCCAGTCAGTCTTTACTGAGTTTGTCTCCGCTGAAATACCAATTTTGGGTAATTTTCACCATATTTTGGCAATTAAACATTTCATTTTGACAAAAACCCGTGTCTGAAATGTAGTAATAATAACTTGCTTTGAAAAATAAATTGATTTGGGTGGTAAATTCTCCAAAAACTATCTTTCCGTTCTCAAATTTGGTTTTAATTTCTCCAAAGTTGGATTTAAAAATTAGCTGATGTAGTTTTTTGGCTTGAGTATTTTCTATATCACTTTCGCAAGCAGAATTGAAAAAATTTTCACCTTTTATGGTAATTTGCGTGCAATAATCCATTCCAGAATTTGAAGCCAAAAAATAGGTAACTTTTTCTTGTTCAAGAAGACTTATTAACTGAGTTGGGAATGGTCTTTTAGTGTTAAAAAAGCCAATGATAATAAAAAGACAAATTAATGTGACAATGACAGAAAATAACTTTGAAATAAACATATTTTGAACTGAATTTTTTAATCTTATTTTAGTTATTCTTTACCGAATAGATTTCTAAATTTTAACCTCTTTCAAATCTGAATTTTCTTTTTTGAAGTTGTAAAATAAATAAAAAATGAGATCAATCAGACCAGCTATGGCGAATAAGTAGTAATATAAAACGTTTGTACTTACAAAGGTGTCCTCAAAACCTTCAAAAGCTAGAAATAGTGCTACAAACACCAACATAAAAAATGTATTTAGCCAAACCCAATAATATTTTTTAAAGCTCAAAAACATAGCATTAAACAAGTTTATAATCATTTGAAATGGTAAAGTAATAAGTAAGTCCAATCGCCAATACAAGCAATCATTCCTACCAGTATCAAAACAATTAGGTGCGTAAATAGCTAAACTTATAAAATTCCACATAATACAAAAGATGAAAAGTGGCAAAACAAACATTACGATAAATAACGGTATTTTTACATTTTTTCTCTGTAGCTGTGTATTACGAATTTGTTTGACTACGTATAAAAGCAAATATGGAATCCAAATTGTAGGTAAAAAGCTTTCCAAAATATAACTTGGAGTTTGGAGTTGAAATACTAAAAATATCAAGGTAATTATTATTACAGGTAAATAAATAACCAAAATCCACCAATAACTAACTGGTTTTTTATTTTGTGTTTTTACTAAATTTTCACCAGGCATACAAGGTTTATTTTAGTGTAAAATTTTTAGGAATTAGCTGTAAAAATCAAAAAAACCTTATTAAAAAATAAAGTCTTAGTGAGTTTAAAATAATTTAGAAAAATATAGGAATTAACTAGCTTTTTTACCCATTCTTTCCATTAATTCTGCTTTTTTATTGTATTCAAAAATACGAATCGCTTTTTGCTTTTGGAGAAGTTTGGATTTTGGCTTGATCCAGTTTAAGGTTTTGCGAACTCTGCCAGTAAGTCCACTTTTTTTCACTCTTTTGAGAAAGGTTGCGACAACTTTTTGGGTAGTTGTGTCAGGTTGGCGTTTGACGAGAATCATAAATAGAAATTATAAAGTTGTTAAATTTTTTAGTATTATTGGCTAATTTAAAGTGTTTTTTCGCAAGTTAAAATTTTTTTCAAATTAATTATACGAATTTATTCAGCTTTAGCAGCTTTGATTCCACGGGCTACACTAGCTGGGATTTCTTTGATAGCGATTGCTAATTTGGCTGTAATTTGGTTGATTGAACCAGCTACCATCGCCATAGAATCGTTGAAAGTTGGAGTATCAGCTAGCTTTTTGGCATCCTCTGCACTCAAGAATTCTCCATTGACAATACAACCTAAAATTTCAAAATTATCTGAAAAGTCTTTTTTGACAGCTTTGATAATGATTTTTGGAACAGTAACTTCATCGCTTTTGGCAGCATCTTCCATAAAAGCTAAATAAGTTTGACCAATTAAAGCTGGTGTTTTGAAAGCCTTTTGGATCAAAGTGTTTTTTGCCACTTGAACGATGACACCCTGCCCACGAGCTTGGGAACGAAATTCATGATTTGAGACGGAGTTAGTTGCTTTGCAGCCTTTGGTGGTGAGTAATAAAACCGCTTTTTGACCAGCATAACAAGTATTTAGTTGATCAAAAATTACAGTTTTTTGTTTGCGAGTAAGTGCCATAAATTGTTTTTCAAAAATAGTTTCAAAAGTTTAAATTAGTTTATTGGAATTATGAAATTAGAGTATTATTTTTTTTACGATTTTTAGTACTTACAATATCTTAAAATTTTCAAGATTTATTAGTTACTATTTTTCCTCTTTAGCAGCATCTTTAACACCCTTGACAACTTCAGTTACCACGGTAGTTTCGGTTTCAGTTTCTACGGTTTGACCAGATAGAATGACAAGAGGTAGATCGCTTTCAGTTATTATCTTGTAATTTTCGTTTAATGGTAAGTCGGTGATTTTGATAGAATCGTGAATATGAGCCAAGTTAGTTACATCTATTTGAATTTCTTCAGGTAAATTATTTGGCAAAGCTTCAATTTTAACTTCGTCGATATTGATAACCAAAACACCACCTTCTTCCTTGATGCCAAGTGCTTCACCAACGTAAACCAGTGGAACAGAAGCGGTAATTTTTTCTTTGAGATTAACTGCCAAAAAATCAACGTGGCGTAAAACCCCTTTAACTGGATGAATGTCAATATCCTGAACCAAAGAAGGTTGGATTTTAGTTTTGCCTTTTTCATCGGTGATTTCTATGTTGACGACATGGGTTGTGCCAGCAGTTTTGATGGTTTTGTAGGCAGTTTTGTAGTCAATTTCTATCGCTTGAGAGCCAGTTTTTTTGGAATAGACGACAGCTGGTAAGAGTCCAGTTCGGATAAGTTTTTTGGCTTGATGTCCGAGCATGGTGCGGACTTTGGCTGGAAGGGTAATGGTGGTAGACATTTCAAAATAGTCAGAAAATAAAAAATTGCGATTTGAATTGTGGTTGTAATCAGTAGTTACAATTGCGCGTAAAATTAGTCAAAATAGATTTTTGAAAATTGTCAAATTTATTTCTTAACATGGTAAAAAATTCTTGACAGGCCTTAATTTTTGTGCTATAATACATTTCATATTAACTAAATCACTAAAAACTACTATGGATAATACAATAATAAAATTACGCGGCAGTAAAAAAGAAATTACAAACAACATTGGGGGGGTATCAATAACAGAAACTATAACTTACATTCTTACGCAATGTATTGCCCAACTCAATATTGACAAGACCCTAATACAGCAGTTTTTGTCAAAACTTGAATCTTTAGATAAACCTTTAACAAGCGATGGTTTGCTGGCTATGTTGAATGATAAGGAAATGGGCGTAGAAACATTGGGTATTATTCTTAAGCTTTCTTATGTCAAGGAAAATGGTACAGGTGAAAATCGATCTTTAGAATGGCAAGTATCTTCAGAAAAATTAGCAAAACTACTCAATGATTTGTATAATTCTCATGAAGCTAAAGAATACATGGATACACTGCTTGGTAGCATTGTAGCTTATAAGGGTCATTGTGGGATTAAAAATAAAAATAATAACCATTTTGAATTATACCCAATTGATTACGGAACTCGTAAAACTAGAGGAATGATTTTATCCGAAGCTCCACAAATTAGACAGATAATAGAAAACAACCTTGCAATATCACACGAAGTTAGACAGCTTTTTTTTGCTTTTGGTATGTATGAAATTTTTGATGTGATTGGTCCGTATTTAGATGATCCAAACTTTAGAGCCATTTTGCGAACAGAACTGAATAATGGAGGCAGATCTGAAACCATATTAACTGTTGCTGATATTATTTCTATAATTTGCTTAGAAAATCCTAGTAAAGATGAAACTACATATGGTAAAAATAGGCATTGGGACTATTGGAAAAATATATCTGAAGCTATAGGGAGCCCTACAACGCAACAAGACTCTAAACAAATTGGCGATGCTTACGGTTTAGGCAGCCAAATTTTAGAAAGATATGCGTCAAAATATGAGAATGAACCAAAATATAAAGAATTAGATGCTGTATGGGAAATTATTTCACAATTGTATGATGAAGGTGAAATGCCTGATAAAAAGGAATTTGATGAAAAGATTGAATTATATGAAAGGCTAAATTCTACTAGAAATATAGTAAATTATGAAACATATCTAAAATTGCAAGCTATGAAAAAAATAGCTGAATATTTAGGTTATGACGAAAGTTTGAGTGTGTTTTACGAATCAGAAGGTGAAGATTTTGATGGCACAATAGAAAAGATAACCAAAGGGGTTGAGGTGGCAGACAATGAAGCTTTGAAAGAATTATACCGTATTTTATCTGCAGAAAAAACAAAATCACCTGAAGAGATAAATAAACAAAAAGAAGTTGATGAAAAAGATGGAGAAGGGGAAAATGATCTTGATGATATATGGGGTTAAATTTTTTAAGATTAATTATTTTAATATATGGAAAAAAGGTTATCTATAGTACATTTACCAAGTGAAAATTCAGTGGAGGAAATTCCCAATTCAGTGATTAATTATGAATCGCTGCGTGGTGCTTTATCACCATCTGAATATGAAGCGTTATACGAATCAATTTCACATATTGCGTTGTCAATGTGTCTGGTAGATTGGACCAAAAAAGGATTTCCTACTAATAGAGAGGCGGAAAATTTGGATACTCTTGAGCGAATAAAATCTTTTATTAAAAAAATAGAAAGCCTTTTAAATCTTATTCTCAGTGAAAAAAACACTAAAGAATTACAGGATTTAATTTCAAAAGAAGCGGAAAAAGCAAAGGTCGAATCAAGAAGAATACTTTTAGAGAAAAGAAGAATACTTTTAGAGAAAATTAAACAGCTTCATCCAGATATTTCAAATAATCAAAATTTAGATGATCAACAACATTTGGAATTATTGGAATTAAAAAATTTATTGCAAGAACTGAGAGATTTAAATAAAAAACCTGGTAATACAAACATAGATGAAATAAAAGAAACTGTTTTAAAGGATCTTATTTTATATACAAATGATAATGGTGTGGAAGGTGTGAAAAAATTTATACGAAACAACCCTCTTGCCAGAAAAATGCTTGAATTAATTAAACCAGAAATAGATTTTTTTGGAATAATATGCAAGAAACCAGAACTGGTAGAAAACTTTGCTAAAGAAAATAATGATAAAATAAGGCAAAGTTATGATAGTGCAGCACAGCAAGAAAGAGCTGAAACTGAACGCAATAATCAAAAAATACAAACCCAAAGGGATGATGTTGTCCAAGGTATTATTCGGGTAGACGAGGAAATATTTAACTTAGATTGGTGTATAAAGCATTTAAAAAATTTTATCAGATCAAGAGATGTAAGTACACATTGGATAGATGTTGATTTTTCAGATAAAATTAATTACAAGATGACAAAAGAAATTACTTTAATAAATGAAATTTTAGACAGTTGTCTACTTTATAAAGAAGAAATATCTAGCTTAGAAAGTAATTATACTAATTTGTATAAAGAATTGGAAAATTTAAAAAATATGTTTTCAGGGATTGAAGATACTAATAAACTAGTTAAACTCTATATTAAAATTATTAATTCATTTAGTTCTTGGAAATTAGACATTTCATCCTTAACTACTTTTGAATTCTATAAATATGGTATTTATGAAAAAACTAAAAGCTTTCCCAGCGATACAAAAGTAAATGAAAAAAATATAACTGAATTAATTAATCATGGTTATTTAGAAAAATGTGCTGAGAAAATTAATTACAGAACATGTTTTAGCGATAATGATAGCCAGTGGAATGACAAAGGAAATAAAGATGGAGTTCATTACTTATTAGAAAAAGTTACTAAAATTAACAAAACTTACATATCCTTAAAAATTTTATCCTCAATAATAAAGTCAGTTCAAGAACCCATGAAGATTGAAGAATATATAATAAACATAGAAAGTATGTTGGAAATACTTACAGAGTATAGTAAAGGAAGGGGGGAACTAGCAAAAAAAGCATCGGATTTAGCCCCTTACATACTTACTGTCTTGGAACTGGCAAAGTTAAAAATGGTGAAAAAACGAGCATCTTTAGAGCTGGAGAGGAGTAATATACCAAAGAGTAAATCAACCCTATCCTCACAACAAATAGAAAAAAATATTGAAAATTTGGTAGATCAATTTGGTCAGCTATTAGAAAATATTCAAATAACATGTAACTTAGTAGATCATTCATCTCCACAATTGGTTTTATCCAAATTTGCACCTTGGAAAAGCCTTTCAGAATTATACCAAGAATTGAAAAAAATATCAATTAGTGAATAAAAAAATTAATTCCAATTATAAAGTTATATCAACTCGAAGCCTACTCCAAAATCCTTATAAAATTGAGATTGATTTGCCCTTTTTCATTTATTTGCCCGATTTGACATTCCAGGGTTTGCCCAATTTGAACCACGTCTTCGGCTTTGGTGCCACGGGTTTTGGAAAGACTGGAAATGTGAATCATCCCTTCCTTGCCTTCAAAATTAATAAAAGCCCCAAAACTTTCTATGCGAAAAACCTTCCCGGAAACGATTTCTCCAACCTCGTAATTTTTGATAAGTCCCAAAATTTTGGATTTAGCGGCTAGGACATTTTCCATATCTCTGCCATAAATAAAGGTTTCGCCAGTGTCGTTATTCAAATCAATTTCTACGCTAAATTCAGTTTGCATTCCGTTAATTATAGAGCCACCGGAGCCGATAACATCACGAATTTTGTCAATCGGAACCAACATTCTGACCACTTTTGGTGCGTTTTCACTAATAGCTTGATTTGGCTCATTGATGACTTTTTTCATTTCGTCCAAAATATGAATTCTAGCCTTCTTTGATTCCAATAGGGCATTTTTGAGAATTTGGCTTGTCAGTCCCGCCACTTTATTATCCAGCTGAATGGCTGTCACACCGTCACGAGTTCCCGTAACCTTAAAATCCATATCGGCGTGGTGATCTTCCCAGCCCAAAATATCGGTAATTAAGGTAAATTCGTTATTTTGAGAGTTTGGTTGAGGGTACAAAATGGACATATTGATTTTGAAATAAATTTTGAAATTAGGGTTAAGTGGGATTTTTAGATTAATTTTAAATTATTTTAAGAGGTTTTTAATTCTAAAATATTTCAAGTAAAATTAAGTCAACAAAAATAACAGTCTTCTGGAGAGTTCTAATTTGACAAAAAATAATTTAGTATTTATTAAAAAACTTGACTTTAGAAACATTATTTTACTTTTTTTTAAGTTATGAGAATTATTTTTTTCTTGTCAATTTTCTAAAAATAGTTTTAAATAAATTGAGTTGAAAAATAGGTTGAAAAATAGCCTTATTTTTACTTTATACTAACCAACTTTTTATACAACTTTTCATAAAATCTATATGCCAAAATCAAAAAAAACTATTATTGCCGTCGTAGTTGCTATTATTTTAATCATTATTGCTGTTATAGCTATTGTTGCTAATAATAGAGATCGTGGTAATAGTTCTAAAAACAGCAATTCATCATCACTATCTTCATCAAGCTCTCAATCAGTTATTTCTTCTAGTGTGAGCTCACAGCAGCTTTCAGTACCAAGCAACAGTCCAGACCAAGAGATGAATATTAACCCTATTGCTCCACTTCCAGTCCCACAGGTAGATGGTGAAATTTCAATGAGCAATACCCCTATGAGTGATGCCCCTACAAGTGTAACCAGTAGTTTGGAGACATCTTCAACTCCAGTAAGTTCAACTCCTTTAGCTTCAGCTAACCCTTAATTTATCCTGTGCCCATTTTCTAAAAACTTTTATATTTTTTTTTGGTCATTTTTTATATTTTACCGAAAATAAAATAATTGTTAATAGAGATGGGTATTTGGTCAAAATCTAACCAACGATTACAAACCAAGGCAAAATAAAGTAAAAATTTGAAGCCTGTGAGTTTTTATACCATTTTTAACAGCTGCACTAATTGAATTTTTTTTACTAATTCAGATATTTTTTGAATTAAAAACTTTAACTTCAAGGATAATTTCAAACCTAATTTCAGGTCTATTTTTTAAAATTTTTGTTCTTAATTCATTTAATTGATCAGTGAAAGATCTTTGGGTTTTTGTTACAAATGGTATCAAAATTATTTTTGTTGAATTATTTTTTATTTTTTATGCTCAAAACCAAAATTAAACTTTTAAAAAAAGAAAAACTTGCTCCGCAAACTTACTTTTTAGAATTTTTTTGCCCCGATAAAATAGAGCTCAAAGCTGGACAATTCGCTAATTTTAATATCCCAGTGGAAAACAAACTGGAAAATTCGAACCAGACTCAAACAGAAAATGAAGGAAAATCCACAGTATGGCGATCTTACTCTTTTTGTGGTCTAAAAAATACTGATGAAGGTCAAATTTGGCAATTTTTGGTCAGTTCTAAAATGGGAGGGCCAGCCAGCCAGCTTTTTGATAAATGTGAAGTTGGTTTGGAAATTAACGCGATGGCACCGATTGGACGCTTTAGGGTTATTAATTCTTCGTCGGAAAAAATTTTTGTTTGTACAGGCACGGGAATTGCCCCTTTTGTGGCGATGATTGAAGAGAGTTTGAAACTTGCCAAGACTACTTTATTTTTTGGAACAAGTGCGGAGATTGGTGATTATGGGCGAGTTTTATGCGACAAATTCCTAGATCATCCTAATTTTAGAATGTATTCAGGAATGTTTCCGGATAGAGTTGACAATGAAACTGAATTTGTTAAAAATGGCACCGTGACCGAGCTTTTACCAATAGTTTTGACTGATTTTGAAAAAGAGTTTTATCTTTGTGGTAACCCCTTTATGGTTCAAGATGTAGAAAAAATGCTACTTGAAAAAGGAGTTCAAACGATCGTCAAAGAAAATTTTGGCAAAATATAAAAATTCTATAAAAAAAATAAACCTCTTTTCTAATTCTAATCGTTAAATCTTACAAATTTTCGCTACCAATTTCTCCAAAAAAACCAATTTCGTCATAAAAATTCACTTTTTCAAAACCAATTTTCACTTACTTTTGGCCAAACTTTGCGAAATCTAAATACTTTTTCAAAACCTGAAAATTTTCTAAATTATATTTTTGGAGGTTGTTCTAAAAACTAACCAAAACTCTGGAAATATGTCTATTAAAAAAACTAACTAACGGAGATGTTTAAGAAAAATAACAAAGCTCAATCAAAAAAACAAACCAATTTCAAAAAAGTAGAATTATTAAAAAATCCAGTAAAAATCAATTTTAAAAAAACAACCAACTTATTCAAGTATTTTCAACCACTTTCAAACATTTTAGTAAAAATTTATGACTACTCAACTCAACGATAAGCAAAATGAACTATTAACAGAATTAAAAATTGATCCAAAATCTCCTGATTTAGTGGCGGAAATTACTGCCAAAATTGAAGCTTTAAAAAATAGTCAAAAAACCGAAATTCGCACCGTTTTGAAATTACCACTGAAACTTGCTCCCTACAAATTCGCCGTTTTACCACTGATGAAAAAGGATGGACTTCGAGAACTTGCCTTTTCAATCTACACCAATCTTAGAAAACAAGGGATTAGTTGTGATTTTGATGATTCTGGTAGTATTGGCAAAAGATACCGAAGGCAGGACGAAAATGGCACCCCGTTTTGTATTTGTGTGGACTACGAAACTTTGGAAAATAGCACCGTAACTGTCAGAAACCGAGATACTATGGAACAAACTCGTGTAGCAGTCGCCAACCTAAAAACCTTTGTGATGAATTAGGATTTATTACAGGACATATACCCAAAACCATACCAAAACTGATAAACTCCTGTATCCAAAATTCCCACCTTGTATATTTTCTCTCAAGAAAATGTGTTGAAGCGTGGCTGATGTCTATTCCTGTAAGAAACGGGTTGAACGCAGTGATATGGGGAGTTCTTTAGATTTTTATTGGTTTGCCTGTCAAAATTAATGTGGGTTTGAGTTTAAAGTAAAAATTGGAAAATTGGAAGAGGAGATTTTGCGCGTGAAAAATGGGGTTGTAGTGGAAGCCACCCTGTTTCCAGAAAATATTGGAGGAATTTGGCGACGAGGGCATCGCCTCTACAGGGGAATTTGGACACCGCCCACTAGAAACCCAAATTGACGAATTAGTTTTTGAGATGTGTGAGCTGACAAAGGGTGAAATTTCTGTAATTGTGCAAGTTGCCTTGGGCTTGAGTATAAAAAAACCTGCCCGAAGGCAAGTCAAAAACTGTGCAGAAAATCACAAAAATAGTGTGAAAGCCTGTTGAAAAACAAAAGTTTAGCTTTCTTTTGGAGTATCTTTGATTTTGATATTGACAGATTTTGGTTGAGTTTGTGGCGTTTTGTGGATAATAATGCGTAAAACTCCTCTGTCATATTCAGCCTCTACAGGTTTTTGATGGTCAATTTCTTTTGACAAGACGACGCTGCGGCGGAAAGATGAAAAAGCTTGCCACTCACGACGGATAAAATTACCAACTTTATTTTCAGAGTCTGCGTCGGTTTCATCGCTATCTTTGACCTCTTCTTGGTAGCTAATACTCAAAACCTTATCCTCAATTTCCACTTTGAGTAGGCTTGGGTCAATAGATGGAAGGCTCAGGCTTACCTCAAAACTCTCTGGAAATTCTTGGATGTTGAGAGCTGGGACATAACTGGTTGCGGTACGGCTAAAACTAGAGCTAATCGGGCGAAAAAAATCATCATTAAAAAAAGTGTCCAACATATTATTAACAAGGCGAGTAGACATAAGATAA
This sequence comes from Limisphaerales bacterium, assembly GCA_044238065.1. Lineage (GTDB taxonomy): Bacteria > Patescibacteriota > JACMRA01 > JACMRA01 > JACMRA01 > JBIIDY01. The sequence goes on from JBIIDY010000002.1 coordinate 18,426, forward strand.
AAAAGTAAAATTTAAAAAAATATAGAACTTTGATAAAGTAAAATTTTATGAAAAGTGTCGACAGGTTTTCAAAAAAATAATAAATTATCAAAATTTTAAGTTACCATTTTTATTGATTATAAAAGTTAAAAGTGGTAACGTTGTTATTATAACATTAGCAATGTATTTTGTCAAGTGCTAATTTTTGGTACATACTTTAAGACAAGATTTGGAAGTCATTTTTTGGAATTGGGTAAAAAGTATTTAGAATAATTTGGACAATTACACTAATTTTGCTAAACTTAAAATCCCCACTTGCTACGCCCACAACCAGTTTAAAGAGATTACAGCCCCAAAGTTTTGAAAAAGTGTTGATTTTAAGCCAAGAAAAGATATTCAGATTTTCTAAATTTTCCAAACCAATTTAAAATTTCACTAAAAAACTTAATTAAAACAAGGCTTATTTACCTTCAGTTAAAAACCAAAAAATAATCGTGAAAAGTCAGTTACAAATTATTTCTTCGTAAAATTGGCATAAAAAAAGTAAAGCTTGAATTTATTTTGGCGAGATTTTGGTTGGAAATTTGAATTTAATAAGTTTTATTTGGAGTTTGATAAACTTGGGGTGTGTAAGGTTTAAAGAGGGCAAACTTGCTCCCTCTAAAAAACAAAATTTAGACAATTCCTAGAATTTCACTGTTTAGAATTTAGATTTTGTGGTCTAGTCTTTTGCCAAAAAAGATCAAACCACTTGCCAGTTTTGGGTTATTTTCCACTTGTCTAATTTCCCACCTTTCCAAATCCCTAACAGATTCTTTAAAAGCAGAATCAAATTCTGGCTGACTAATTTTTAGCTCAAAAACTTTGTTAACTTTTTCCTTCCATTGGGTGATTTCTTGCTTATTTTCAGCATTTTCACTATCTTCACTCCATTTATTTTTAACTAATTTTCTAGTAGATTGCAAAACTTCTTCACTGTTTTTTTTCCATTCATCACCAAGCTCCAAATCTTGTAATTTTTCAAAACTCTTTTCAAATTCTGGTAAAAGTTTATTCTGGTCTTCTAGCCCACTAATACAAAATTTATTAATTTGGATTTGCCAATCAAAAACTAAATTAACCTGATTTTCCATTTTAAGGTGCCAATCACTTATATTTTGTAAATAATCTTGATTAGTCGTGGTCGTCTTTTTCAAAAAACTATAACTCTGAAAAAAGGATAAATTTTGAATTTCCTCTTCAGTTTGATGAATTTTAGATTTGTAACTATTTATCTGATCTTGAAAGTTTTGCCACTTTAATTTTTGGGTAGAAAGCATTTGAGTAGCCTTATCTTCATTATTTTGGCAAGGTTTGGTAGTGTTTTGCCATTCCATTTTTTGGGTCTCCACCTGCTCAAAAACATTAAAAATGATAACTTTATACCTGTTAGTTTGGATAATTTCGTTTTCCATCGCTTTGGGGTGAAGTGTGGTTAGCCACATAATTCCGTTCAGACAACTCAAGGTCAATGTCAAAAAGATGATAATTTGCCAAACTTGCCAGCTAACCCAGTTGTGGGAAGGTGTGGAATTTTTGACAAGGGAAGATAAAGACAAAAAGATAGGTAAAAATGGAAAAAGTTAAAATTTCAAAGTTATGAGAAACAGCCCTGGAAAATAAGGATTTGTTTTCTTTATAATTTCTTTATAAATTCATTATATCTCAAAAAAAAGACTCTGTCAAAAAACCAAATTTCCTGTTAAATTTCCTGTTAAATTAATCTAAGAATATCTTTGAAAATAAGTAAAAATACCTTGAAAACATTTGACAGGAAGGCTTTATACCCAAAAGCCAACTTATATAGTAGTTAATTCATAATTTTCACGCCATTGCGGGCTTCTCTGTCATTGCGAATGAGTGTAACGAATGGGTGCGGGAACAAAGAGACCAAGCGAGCGTAGCGAACAGACCCAAAGGGAACAGAGGCTAACGAAGCAATCTTCTGGGTCAATGCGTTTCCCCCCCCCACTACCCCGAATGAGTGTATGGGAACGAAGTGAATAAGCGATAGTGAATGTGGAAAGAGCGACCAGACTAAAGAGAACAGAGTATAGCGAAGCAATCTTTTTTTAGCTTTATTAAATTTTACCACAAGATCACTTCATTCCATTCATGATGACAGCCTGTAGTTTTGTTCTTTACTGGTTAAGTTAATTATTTTTCATTCGTGATGACCCTGACCTTTTGGTTTTTCAAGGTTCAAGCTGCTTATATTTACAAACTTTTTTCAAATTGCCAAGTATGAGTTAATGCTGGGTTGGGCATAGCTTTTCACCTAGTCGCTTCTTTCCCGCAACCCTTCGCAAAGAGGTGATAAAATAATCTAAATAAAATGAACTTCTAGAAAATAAACCTTTGCTACTTCATCTTGCTAATTTTATTTTGCCAGTTGATATTTTTGACTATAATTTTGGTACAATAAATTTCTTTTTGCTCTATTTGATTGACAACCCAAACCAGATTCAAAACTGTGTTAATTTTGGCAACAAACCATGGGCCTCCCGAAAGATTGAGATTTTGCCTTTGACCAGTGGTGTATAAAAAAGCTCCTTTGTGACTACCTAAAACCCGATAAACCTCTCCATTTTCCCAATTTTTCAAAAAAACCTGTTTTCTATTTTCTACAATTTGATCCAAAATTTTATCGTAAGATTCCTGGTTATTAATTATTTCTTGGTTTTTTGGCTTATTTTTGTCAACCTCATCACTATTATTCTCATCATTCTTTTGCCAGTTTTGTTCGCCAAACTTTTTCAAAAATTCCCAATCAATAGCCAAAATCTGCTTTTTAGTGAGTTTTTTTAGACTTTGTTCCAAAGATTTCATGTCCGAAAAATTTCTAAATTCCAAATATTCTTTTTTAGCCTCAAAATCTAATTCCGTTTTGTCATTGGTGTTAATTTTGGTAATAATCAACCCATTTTTTCGCCCGATACTTTCTAGTAACATTTGACTAAGCGAAGTCTGCCCCACAAAACAGAGGCCTTGAGAATCTTTCTTGGCAGCCGTAATCAGCCCATTTTCTTCAGCGAATTCACGAACTTTGGCTTTGTTCTCAAACTCTCCAACTGGTAATAAAATTTTGGAAAGTTGCTCTTTTTTAATTTGCCACAAGAAATAAGACTGATCTTTGGCTGGATCTTTGGCTTTGAGAAGTTGGTATTTGGACATTGGAATTGTGAATTTGGTATTAGATTTTGTCAGAATTTCTGTAACTAAATTTCTGTAGAATTTTGAAAACTGGTTATGTAATTTTTTACTAAAAAAGACAAAAAAAGATAAATAACTACAATTGGTAAAAAAAACGAGGAAATAGTCAAAAAAGTAATTTTGTGATAATTTCAAATTTTTGGCTCAAACATTACAATAAATCTAAAAAAAACGTTTTGGATTTAAATAATTCTTGGAGTAAATTGGTTTTTAAAAAATTGGTTTCCAGATATTTTCTAGTAGTCAAAATGCCAAAAAACCGTGAAATAATTTTGTTAAATTGTCAATTCTTTGAATTTGTTCGTAACGTTTCTATTTACTTTGGTCGCCGATTTGCTTTAATCTTTCTCTTGGTAATTGCATTCTCGCACCTAGTCTTCTACAGGAATTGCCCAAAGCCAAAAAGCTATTTTCCAAGCCACAAAATATTAAAAAGTTTAGCTTGAGTTTTGGAATTGAAAGGCAAATTTTATCTTTATTTTGAAACGTTTTGAAATTTTATAGTTTCGTTTTAATAATTATTTTTTGGTTTTCAGCTAGATTTTATTGATAGTATTTTGACAAAATTTTACCACAAATGTGAATTATTAAGCGTTGTGATTGATAAAACTTGACAAAAATTACAGCTTTGCTTTTGGTTATTTTATACACAGAATCAAAACATTATTATGGCCATCACACGCAAAATTGACAATAGCTTGGTTGACACAAATCTAGTCACCGATTCCAAAATTCAACCCTTGGACGAGAAAAACACCGAAAAAAAAGTTGCAAAAACAGCTCCCAAGTCCAAAAAACCCAATTTTATCTCAACTACAATTGAAGAACTAAGACTGGTTGAATGGCCAAATCTAGCTTATATCTGGCGATGGGCGAGTGTGATTATTATTTTTACTTTTTTCTTGTCAATTTTTATGGGCGGACTTGACCATATCTTGGCAAATAGTATCAAATTTGTTGACTGTAGTTCACCACAATCAGGTAAAAGAACTGTTGGGGAATGTGTCGGTGAATTTGCTAAAAATATAACTGGACAAAAATAATTCAACTTTTTTCCATTTTTTTTATGGAAGGTTGTCCTAAATTTCATTTCTTTCTTTTTTCGAGCCATATGTCTAAAAAGTTGCTAACAATAATTTCACTGATTTTAGTATTTGTATTTGCTTTTTTTTACTATATTTTTAACGGTGTGTATGTACCAACTTGGCAAAATGAGCATAACAAATGTTTACAAGGCGATGATGATATTGCGGCAACTTGCATTAACGAAAAAAGGCAACGGTGGTGGCAATTTGACTTTTTGTATAAAAACAGATTTATTGGCACTCACAAAAACTAAGAAATTTTTGACATGGTTTTTATCATTTTTCCAACATTGTTTTGATTTTTAAACTAAATTTTGTATTTCAAATCGGCTTAAAGTTTATAGCAATTGCTTTAGGTCTTTGGATTTATCGCTGGCAAAATAACTATATTTCCGTTGATGGATTGGCTGATCTTACCAAAATTTCCGCCTACACTGGAATAATACTTGGCATTATCAACTTAGGAATTCCACCCACTATCCAAAAATTTTATACTAATAATTTAGCCAATTTTCAAGAAAAAAAACTAAATTTTGCTCACTTTTGGCAGGCTTTTTTGGTTTTGAGGCTCGTTTCTTATTTGGTGGGAACTGTGGTAATTTTAGTATCTTTCAGGCTTTCCAACACCGAAAACTTATTGTCAATTTTGGGTATTTGGACGGCACAATTTATTCTAATTTTGGATCTAAATTTTCGCTCGGTTTGCGACGCTTCTGGTCGTTCTTGGCAGTTTAGTTTGACTGATTTTCTAGGCAAATTCGTTTTGGTTTGTGGGCTTTTTTTGAAAACTTCTGATTTGGGAGTTTATTTTTTTGGACAAAACCTGCCAAATAACGCGGTCAACTGGTTTATAATTTTTTCAATTTTGGCTTATTCTGTGGCTTTAGGAGTAGATTTTTGGCTGCAAAGGGATTTGACTTTTTTTGGCAAGGGCAAGGGTTTCAAAGCGATAATTTTAGAGATACTTTTTGGAATTCTAGGAGTTTTTAAGATTCAAAACTGGCAAATTTGGTTCAAAATCTGGCAAAGTCATTACAAAGAGATATTTTTTTTGGGCGGGGCGTCTCTGGTGGCAGGCCTTTTTCTTCGCACGGATATTTTATTTTTGGGATTTACCAAGGTTGATAACGTCAGCTTGAACGGCTACAACAACAGCTACCGACTTTTTGAAATTGCTTCGGTGATTCCCACCTTGATAGCTCCCGTACTTGCCAGTCAATTCATCCAAAAAATCAATCAGAATAAAACCACCATTACACAAGACTTTTCACAAAATTCAGACAACTCACCAAACTTGACTGAAAATAATCCAACAGATAATCAAAATCAACCAAATCCGCTTGATAACTTTTCTAATTCTTCAAAAACTTCAAAGAATATTCCCAATAATTCCACCAAAAATTTCCAAATTCTCCAGCAGTTTTTACTCCAAATGACATTATTAGGTATTGTTTGTATGATTTTAATGTTTACCTTATCGCCGCTGGGTTTATGGCTGATTGATCCCAGAAAACGCTTTTGGACAGAGTCATTATCCGTCATTTTACCTTTATCGTTGATTTTGATTTTTAATGGGCTGTCAACGTTTGTTAGCTTTGTGACGGTTTTTTTGGGCAATTCGCATTTTGAGTTGATTTTAAGCTTGGCAAACTTGGGCGTGGCAACTTTGTTATACTTCCTTTTGATTCCAAATTTTGGGATTATGGGGGCAGCGACGGCGACTTTGGGAATTTATATTTTTGATCTAATTTTCCGTTTTTTCCTCTTTTGGAAAGTCTGGAAGGGGTGTGAAACTTGACAATAAATCTTAAACTTTTCACCAATAAGTAGTGAAAAAAAGATAATCTAAAAATTCTAAAATAGAGGGCAATAAAATAACTGCTGCGAAATTTGGTGATTTAAAAAAATTATATACTATGTCTGAAGAATTACTACAACGAGGGTTAAACCTAAATCCTGAAAAAATAGGAACTTGGGATTTTTATAATATTGGAGCGACTACGATTAAAGCTCTGAAAAACTATAAAATTATTCCAAACAGAGACTATAAGGGCTTTGAAACACGAAAGCCAGATGGTTTAATTGTGGATAAAAAAGGTGTGATGGCGGTCGTTGAAAATAAAAACATTTCAAAATTTAAATCCTTAAAAGATAAGCAAAAGGCTGTACAGCAAGGCTTGGAAGTGGCTCAAGTTTTGGGTGCAAAAATTGTAATTGCCACTGATTCGGTTAATACTACTTGGATAAATGCTCTCAATGGTGAAGAAATTTTGGACGAAAAAGGTAGAGAAATAAAAACCGTGTTTGATCCTAAAAACCCTGATATTGCAAAATTGATTGAAAGAATGGTTGATTGTGTGAGAGTGGATAATTCAAAACTTATTGAACCAAGATTAAAAGATCCAACTAAACTGGCAAAAAGTGTCTGGCAAGATTTGTGGAGTGTGAGCGGAGCTACTCCTGAAAATTGTCTTTATACTTTTGTAGAATTGTTTATTTTTAAATATTTAAGTGATTTAGGGGTTTTAAAAGGTCGTCTTAGTTATCAATTTTTAATGGGTCAATTTCAAGAAGAAACTGAAGAAGAAGTTTTGACTTACTATGCAGATACTATTAGAAAAAGAGTAAAAGAACTGTTTCCTGCTGGAAATGATGGTACAACAATTATCAATGGGACTATATTTGTAAGTAAAGATGATGTAGCTGTAAAAGGCTATGGTACTGTTTTTAAGAAAATTCTAGTTAAATTTGGGGATGAGCGAGAAGGTGGGGGAGAATTAACTAATATTGATAAAGATTTTAAGAGTAAACTGTTTGAAACATTTCTAAAAGAAAGTATAAGCAAGAAAAATTTAGGTCAGTTCTTTACTCCTTTAAAGGTTGTAAAAGCTATGGTGGAAATGGCAAAAAGTGAGATAAAACCAGGAATTTCTATTTGCGATCCTGCCTGCGGTGTTGGTAAATTTTTACTTGAACCTTTGATTGCTGGTGATAATATTGAACAGTTTTTTGAGGTAAAAAATGGTAAATTAAATACCAAAATAGATCTTTGGGGTGTTGATAAAGGTTTCGATAAAGATGAGCAAAGAACAATTATTTTAGCTAAAGCAAATATGTTGATATATCTTTCTGATTTAATTAGAAAGCACAGTGATATTACCCCGCAGTTTGCTGAATTTTTTAACAAATCTTTTGAACTGAAAAACAAAAATATTTTAGGAACTCTTCAAGACACCAAAAAAGATGAGTTTGATTTAATTTTAGCCAACCCACCGTATGTAACCAGTGGTAGTAGCAATCTAAAAGACGAAATAGCTAAAAATGGAGATTTGCAAGCCTATTACAAAATTAACGGAATGGGCGTGGAAGGTTTATTTATGGAATGGATAATTAGAGCTTTAAAACCTGGTGGCAAGGCTTTTATTGTAGTTCCAGATGGTATTTTTAATCGTCAAAATGACAAAAATCTGAGACAATTTATTATTGACGAATGTTTTATTGATGGCATTATTTCTTTGCCAATTAAAACTTTCTTTACTACCCCAAAAAAAACCTATATTTTAGCTATCACAAAAAAGCAAAACAAATCTGAAATTCAAAAAGACCCAGTATTTACCTACTTAGTAAGTGAGGTTGGTGAAAGTAGAGATATTTACAGATTTGATATTGAGCAGAATGATTTGCAAAAAGCAGTTGAGCTATTTAATGCATTCAAATTTAGTAAAGATTATTTTGTAAAAAACAATATAGATACAAGATGTAAGTTACAACCCTTTGAGAGGCTTAACCCTGAAGACAATTGGACAGTAGAAAAATGGTGGTCAACAGAAGAACAAATTGAGCTTGGTATCTTAGAAAAAGATAAAACTATAGCATTTGAAGAGGTTCCAGCTTTACTTGATGAAATAGCTGAAAATATTTTAAGCTTTAAAGAGGAAATTAACGAGCTAAGTCAAAAAAAAAAGATTGAAATAGGCCTCCAAGAATATAAAATTGAAGATTTGTTTGATTTAAATATCAAAACCAATACTAGTAAGTTTACTAAAAGTTTTGTAGAACAAAATAAGGGAAATATTCCAGTTTATTCAGCTTCTAAATTTGAAGATACCCCAGATTATGGATATGTAAAAGACAATTTATTAGGTATAAAATATTTTGAAGATTGTTTGACTTGGAATATTGATGGTTCTATTGGTAAAGCTTTTATCAGAAAGGGAAGGTTCAGTTTATCAGAAAAAGTAATACCTTTGGTTTTAAGAGAAAAATTTAAAGAAAAATTTAATCTAAAGTTTTTGAAATATGAAATAGAAAATGAATTTGCTAAAAAGGGTTTTGATTTTTCAAACAAGGCTGGTAAAGGTAAGATAAAAGACATTTTGATTGAAATACCTATCTCTCAAAGCGGTGAAATTGACTATGAAAAACAACAAGAAATCATTGAAAAATACGAATACACTGAAAAACTAAAACAAAAAATTGAAGAATATAAAAAACAAATTAAAGAAATACAAGTTGAGATTACTAATGATTATGAGGTAAAAATTATTAAAATAGGGAGTATTTTTGACTTTAAAAAAGGTACTAATGAGTTTAATAAAACAAAAATAGAGTTAGAAAAAGGCAAGTATCCTGTTTATTCTGGGCAAACTTTAAATAATGGAATTATTGGATTTTCTAATAAATGGCAATACGATGGTGAATTTATAAGAATTACTACCGTTGGAGTTAATGCTGGGTATGTTGATCTTGTAAAAAGTAAATTTTCGCTGGCTCAGAATAATGGCATTCTAATCAAAAACACAAATATAAATTTTCTAGATATAAACTATATCTTTTTATCTTTAAAAATAAAAACTGACGGACTTGCAAAGGGTGACAGTCAAAAAAGTCTATTAAAATCACAAATATTGGAAATACAAATCCCAATCCCAGTAATACCATCAGGTGAATTTGACTTAGAGGCTCAACAAGAAATCGCCAGTAAATACCAAAAAATAGAGCAAATCAAACAAAGTATTTTAGTAGAGCTTGATAAAATATCAAAAACTGAAATTGAATTGTAAAACCTGATTTTATGAGTTGCTCCAAACTAAACTACCAAACTTATTTTGCAAATACCATTGAGAAAGCAACCAGCTTAAACTTGTGGATGGCGAGTGGCAGTGGCAAAAATTTAATGTAGATATTTCTGAGCTAATTTGGACAAGAAACTTTTTTGATGGTTATTTGATCCGTATTTATGATTTGGATTACCACCTTTTGTGTAGTTTGAAAATTGGCTGGGAATGTAAAAATTTAGAACCTGGCCAAATAAAAATTGAAGTAGAAAATAATGTTTTTGATAATGCTTAAAAAAAATATAAAAACTTAACAAACAGCAATCTCCCAAATTCAAGAAATAGAAAAAAAGATTGAGGTTTTGAATGAAATTTTGAACTCGGTAAAATGCCAAAAAACTGTGAACAAATTTCGCTAAAAATTCCAAAATTGAATAACAAAAATTAGCACCAATTTTTAGGAATATGTGCATTACCAAGCAATGAATAGTATCTTCTGAAAAGATTAAATTTTATAAATAATCCAAAAAGACCGCATCTATTTGCCGGGTAAGTTAATTTTTTTGATTCAAAACTCTATTCCTCTTCAATTTCTTCTATATCTTCGTCGTCTTCATCTTCATCAGATTTTGGATTATAAGATTGACCCGCTTTGATTTTTTCCTTAAATTTGGCGATGATTAAGTCTTTAGCTTGGTATTTTTCTTCTGGGTGAGCGTTGAGCCAGTTGAGTGCGTTGTTTCTACCAACTCCCATTTTGTGATCAGTGCCATCAATGTTGAGAGAGTAAGTATTGCCATTCTTTTGAATTACATCGTAAGTTGGGCCAATATCCACGATTTCTCCAGCCAAAGAAAAAATCCCTGGTTCGCCAAACATCATGTCAGTTTCCACAATTTTGAAAGGTGGTGCCATTTTATTCTTGATAACCTTGACTTTAATTTTCATTCCCACATCCTCCGTGCCATCTTTGAGCATGGCGACTTTGCGAACATCGAGGCGAACCGATGAATAAAATTTGAGAGCTTGTCCGCCAGTTGTGGTCTCGGGGTTGCCAAACATTACGCCAATTTTGAGACGAATTTGGTTGATAAAAATGACAATTGTGTTAGATTTACTAATAGCTCCGGTCAATTTGCGAAGGGCTTGGGACATAAGTCTTGCCTGAACACCCATTTGGGAATCTCCCATGTTTCCTTCAATTTCACTGCGAGGAACCAGGGCAGCTACCGAGTCAATAACGATCACGTCAAAAGCGTTGGAGCGAACCAGATTATCAACGATTTCCAAAGCCTCTTCACCGTTACCGGGCTGGCTAACATACAAGTCATCAATATTCACTCCAAATTTGGTTGCCCAAGAAGAGTCAAAAGCGTGTTCAGCATCAATAAAAGCGGCAATTCCACCATTTTTTTGAGATTGTGCGATAGTTGACAAGGCAAGGCTAGTTTTACCGCTACTTTCTGGGCCAAAAATTTCTATAATTCTACCGTGTGGCAGTCCACCGATACCGATTGCAAGATCAACAGAAAGCGAGCCAGTGGAGGTAACTTTGACATCAAGGTTGGCGTTTTGATTCATTTTCATGATACTGCCCGCACCAAAAGTACTGGTAATTTGTTTGGTTATCAATTCCGCCATTTTTAGCTTTTCAGCTGCATTTGTTGGCATTGGATTGTCAGTAGTTGTGGTTGTTTTTTTGGCCATAATTAGGTTGGGTTTTTTGTAATTTTGTAAAAGATAAACAAACTATTTGATGATGCATTAAAGATATTTGGTCAAAAGTTTAATTCACAGTTTTGGTAAATTAGCGTTTAAATTAGTTCCATTTACTGGTTTTAGTTACCTGTTTTTGGTTGATTTTTACTTTGGAAATCGAGGTTTTAAAAATTTTTTAAAATGATGTGATTTCAAGTATTTTCACCAAAGATAAAACAATAAATAAAACAACAAGCAAAACTAGAAATTAGCCTTATCAAGACAAGAATAAAAAAGGTAATTTATCAGGAAACTTAATCGTGAAATTAGTTTTTTGTGAGAAATGGGAAATGGAAATTGTTCTAAAAATAGTGAATCATCCTGCAGTTTTGAGTTAATTTTATTGACCGCTGGCAGCTTGAAGCATTCCCATAAGATCGCCCATCGCTCCACTTTCTTGCATTTTTTTAACGACTTCACCTTGAACTTTGCTGATAGCATCTTGCACAGCCTCAATAATGGAACTTGCCATAAATTTTTGCCCACGAGAATTCAAATCTGCACTCCTTGTAGAATCAGTCTCGTCTTTAGCCAATTTAAAAAAGTTTTCATAAACGAAAATCACCAAATTTGGGTCAATAACGATGTCTAAAATAGTCTGATCACCGCGAACTTTAACTGTAACTTTACCATTTTTGCTGGTTCCAGTTACCACGATTTCGTTAAGAAGTTTTTGAAGTTTGTCTTGTTGAGCTTTGAGTTTGAGAGCGTTTGCGGCTGCACTGCCTGCATTTTGAAGATTTTGAAGCATAAAAAAAATTAAAAAGTAAATGTGAAAAAGGGTAAAAAATAATTTAGGAAATTGCCAAAAATTTCAAGTTTATTATGAAAATTGCCAATACTGAAAGCATCAAATAAAATTTAATTTGTGTCAAATGAATAAATCAAAGTCAAAATAAAGGTTAAAACAAACTCATATTTTTCAGCTTAAAATAAAGGCTTTATCGCTACTAAAATAAAAATTGTCAAAGTTCCAAGCAAAATTAATTTTTTCTATTCTGGTTCTAAAAGCAGGTCTTCTTGATTTCACTTGGTTTTTACAACAGTCTCAAAAAATAAAATTATGTAAAATTTTCAGGTTTTGGAAAAGTGTTTAGATTTCAAAAAGTTTCACCAAAATAAGTCAAAAACGGGTTTTGGAAAAGTGAAGGTAATTCACAACCTCTCTGGAAACTGATACATTGAGTTATTATTTAAATAAATAATATGGTCGATGAAACCCAGATTTTTAGCTTCTATTGCTGAAATATATTTAGTTAAAGGGAACATTTCTTTGAATTTGTCATAAGTAATTTTAGTTCTCCAAGTTGTTAATTCTATAAATTGCAGATGTGATTCTTTTTGAAAAGCTCCATAGTCCTCAAATTCGTCAAAATAAATTGGATTTTTGACAGTGTGTGAACTAGAATGGATCTTAAAACGAGAAAGTTTCGTTGCGTACCTATTTTTCCCAGCTTGTAAAATCATAAAAGCAGCTGAACCACACCAAGAATCAACTAAAATGTTGACATCTTTTTTAGAATTCTGAATATGTTCAAAAAGAGCAAAAGCTGGTAGTAAATTTCCTCCGCCACTACAAATAGTCAATAAAATTTCATTTATATTCTCATCTAGGTTGGCTTTATCAATATCAGCAATAACTTTTTGACAGGAAGTATAATTAACCTCATCAAATAAATAAGTAAAATAAGTTTTAGAATGATAAATTTGATTTTGGAAAATTTCTAAATCGGACATAAAAAAAATCGCAATATTCCACGATTATAAATAAATTTTAATTATGAGTAATAATAAGTCTTTTACTTTTTTTATCCTTTTTGTTTCATTGTTTTCCAGTGTTTTATTAATTTTTAATTTCATATTTAAAGTGGTGCCGCGGGAGAGACTCGAACTCTCACACTATTGCTAGCATTGGATTTTGAGTCCAACGTGTCTACCATTCCACCACCACGGCTTTAAAATTTATGCTATTTTGAGGCTGATTTTTTAAATTTTTACAATATTTTGTTTGACCTATTTTTAACTAATTTTGTAAAATCTTTTGATTTTTTTGATAGTTTTTTTTCTTAAAACATTCTTATTTAGAATTATCAAATATATTTGGTGGTCCCGATGGGATTCGAACCCATGACCAAAGGATTAAAAGTCCTCTGCTCTACCAGCTGAGCTACAGAACCAGAATTTTTAAAGACAAATGTTAATGTAGTTATTTTTTGAAGTCAAAACACATAACTAACCTTGACTAATTGACACATATTTTGTTTTTTTTGTCAAGTAATTTTATTTTCAGGTTTAGAAAATTTCAGTTTTTATCATAAAAATTTCCCTTTATTTCGTGGTTTTAGCAAAAATTACAACTATAAATTCACCAGTATTTTTTTCATTTTTGAGTAATTATTTTTTGAATTTCACCATCAATTATTCTGACAAATTAACTCTAGGAAAACTAGGAAACCATCAGCCTTATTCCTTCAAACAGAAGCTAGATTTAAAAATTTAACAAACTTTTTCCAAAAAATATCATTGAACAATTGTGATTATCTGTTAATTAACTCTAAAAAATTACGTTCAACAAAAATTTCTATTTCTAAAAATTGACAAAATTAAGTTTTACTAGTTATTTTTTGAGTAATCTTTAAGTTACTTTTTTGCCATTTCCAATTCTTTTTTTCACCGCTTTTGCTGAAAATTTAAATTTAGTCTCGCCAAAAGTTCCACAATTTCCGCTGAAGAATTTAACCTTTAAATTTCACACTTGATTTTCTATATTTTTATGAATATTTCTCTGCTTCAAAACTTGCCTAAAACTTCCAAAATTGCTTTGATTGGATTAGGGGCTGAAAATTTACAGTTCCTCACTTGGCTAATAAAAACAGTCAAAATAAACCCAGATCAAATCGTCATCGCTGACCAAAAATTACCAAATCTGGAAAACCAAGAAATTCTAAAAGAGTTGAAAATTCCTGAAATAAACAAAGTTTTTGGTGATAATTATCTGGGCATTTTGGCAAGTTCTGTGGATGAAGATCCCAACTTAATCAAAAATCCCCAGTCCAAAAATTCCGAAATTAGCAAAAATCTGGAAATAAAATATGTTTTCAAGTCCCCCGGTATTTGGAGTTTGAAGACCGAATTTGTTAGTTTTCGTAGTCTTAATGGGCAGGACAGTGTTTTGAGTCCATTGGTTTTCTTTCTTGCCAAATTTCGAGACCAGATTATTGGCGTGACTGGCACCAAAGGTAAAACGACCACCAGCAGTTTAATCACGCATTTATTGACCAAAAAGGGATTTTCTGTGAATTATTGCGGCAATACGACTGGAATTTCACCCTACAATTTTTGGACAGATTTAGAAAGTATTGTTGATGAAAATGTTTATTTTGTCGTAGAATTATCATCTTTTCAGCTTCAAGATTTAGGTTTTTCTAAGATTTCCCCCAAAGTGGCAGTGATTACTAATTATTTTGTGGATCATCTGGATCAGCATGGCAATAAAGAGGAATACTGGCAAAGTAAAAATCAGCTATTTCTCCACCAGTTGTCGGGTGATTTTTTAGTTGCGAATGACCAGATTAGTCCATTAATTCCTTCCAAAATAGTAAATAACTCAACCCAAATTCTGGTCAATTCCGAAATGGTTCAAGCGATTAATTCCCAAATTTCTCACGAGCTTATCGGCGAGCATAACCAAATCAATCTAAGTTTAGCTGTTTTGACCGTTCAAATTATTACCAAAATTGTTGCTAAAGTCAACCAAAAACCAAACACAATTGAAAATGAAAATGCACCTGAAACAAATTTTTTACTCAACGATTTTACAGACTTGATTGAAGATTTGGCTTATTATTCCATTCTTTTGAGAGATTTTCAAAATGTCCAGCACCGCTTGGAACTAGTCAAAACTAAAAATTTTAAAACTGTAAAAGAGTTAGAAAACAATGAGTTAACGGTGAAATTTTGGGATGATGGGGCAGCTACTGAGCCGGATGCTGTGATCGCCTGTGTCAAATCCTTGACGGAAAATAACCAAAAACTGTGGCTATGGCTCACGGGCGTGGATAAAGGTGGAAATTTGGATGAACTAGCGGAAATACTATTGACAAAAATAACTAAAAACGAGGTTTGGAAAATCACTTTATGCGGGCAAGTTGGGCAAAATCTGTGGCAAAAAATCCTTGAAATTCAACAAAACCAAAGTGGAAATCAAACTGAAAATCAAACTGAAAAATTTGGAAAGCTGGAAAAATCACAAAAGGAAAATTTGGAAAGCTGGAAAAATGACTGGAAAAATAGGATAATTTTGGCAAAAAGTTTCAGGGAATGTTTGAATAGCTTAAATTTTGTAATGGAAATCGCATCTTTTGAAAATTTTTACAATGGTAATTTAGAAATGGAATCAAGTGTAAATTTGGTTGAAAATCTAACTAAAAACTTGGAAAATTCTAATTTAGCGAACCAAAAAATGGTTTTAAATATCGCCTTGTCGCCGGTTGGTTCCTCTTTTGATGAATTTAGTAATTATAAAGAGCGTAGTCAGTTTTGGCTCAATTGGATTGCTAAAATTTGACATCTAGAACTCCAATCAGCTTTCAGATAATCGTGATTTTGCTAGATTTAATAACCTCAATTCTTTGATTGAATTCACAGAAAATTAAGAACTTTATTTGATAATTGGTATTACTACTAAAAAACTAACTACTCAAAAAACCACCTTATCTTTTAAAATTCAGTAAAGTTAAAAAAGCAAATTTATACACTCAATCCAAACTCAAAATTGACAAAATGGGTAAAACCGGGCAAGAGGCAATTTTTGCAAACCCACGCAACGCCGCCAGTGGCACCCTCAGACAACTTGATTCTAAAATCGTCAAAGAAAGAAATTTGAGTTTTATAGCATATGGACTTTTTTATGGTAGTATTTAGTAGTTATAATCCAATACCACCAGGTCCACCAGGTCCGAAATCTGGCGACGGCAACAAATCATCACCAGTACCATTACTGCTACTGCTTATTACACCAGCACTACTGCTTATTACACCAGCACTACTGCTTATTACACTAGCACTACTATTTTGGCTTGAGGTTGATGAGCCACCTCCATCACCGCCGACAGTGGCAGTATTCAAAAAGTTCAAAATACTAGCAACAATACCATATGCAGCTACCGAAATAATCAAAGCTACAATCGCATTAATAATCATCTTCTTACCTTTTTCAGGTCCCTTTTCAGAGTCAGTC
>JBIIDY010000040.1:0-11211 GCA_044238065.1 Limisphaerales bacterium
TGACACCATGTAGCTTTGTTCTTTACTGGTTAAGTTTAAGTATGTTTCATTCGTTATAACCTTGACCTCATTCTTTTGGTTTTTTAAGATTCAAGCTGCTATATTTACAAACTTTTTTCAAAATTATCAAGTGAAAGTTAATGCGGGTTTGGGTATAATTAAAAAATTACGAAATGTAGTGTAAAAGGATTGTAAAATTTTTCACTTAACAAAAAAACCTAGAAAAAATCTAGGCGTAATTTAATTCATTACTAAAATCTTAAAAAAAACTTAAAAATAGGTTAAAATCAATTAAACAAAAATTATTTAGATTTGACCACTTCTTTGCTGATTTTGAGATAGCTACTGTTAGCACCAGGAACTGATCCTTTGACAAAAATAAGAGATTTCTCGGTATCAATAGCCACAATTTTGACTTTGTGAAGTGTCAAAGCCTTGTTTCCGTGGTGTCCTGCCATTTTTTTACCAACGGTAATTCTTTGTGGCCAGCGAGATCCAGTAGAACCAACCGCTCTAACATGATCGTGTCCGTGAGAAGCAGGTTGTCCAGCAAAGTGCCAACGTTTGACAGCCCCTGTAAAGCCTTTTCCAATAGTTGTACCAGTCAGAGCTAGTAAATCATTTTCACTAAAGTCTGTAATTTCAATAGTGTTTTTGTCCTCTGGAACTTCCAAATCAAACTCTGACACAAAGCGAAGTCCTTGCTCCATTCCAGTGTGTTTTTTGATATGACCAAGTTCAGCTTGGCTAACTTTTTTTTGATCCACAGCACCGAGCTGACAAACACTAACTTTTTTTGATTTTTTGGTAGTAGTTTTGCGGACGATAACGTGGGTTTTTTGAAATTGGAGAGCGGTTACAGCTACGCTTTTATTGTCCACAAAGAGACGAGTCATTCCTATTTTTTTGGCAAAACCTGCAGACATAATGGTAAATCGGTTATAATAATTTTATTAAAGTGAAATGGTTTTTGAATGGTTTTTTCTTTCTTGAAATACTTTTTGATTTTAGAAAACTACAAATTAAGTTAAAAATTAGCTATGAATTAAATTGATATTGAGTTAAATATTGAGTCAAAACAAGCTGGCTAAAAATCCCTATAATTTATTTGCTAAAAAAATCCAGATTTGATTAAGAGTTGATAGTTTCAATACTAATGTCAATTCCAGCTGGCAAACTCATATTGGACAAACTGTTGACAATTTCTCCGGTTACATTATTAATGTCCAAAAGTCTTATATGCGTTCTTGATTCCAAAGTATCAGCGTGCTTGGAAAAAACGAAAGTAGAGCGACGGATGGTGACCTTTTTCTTTTTGGTTTTGAGCGGAATTGGCCCGATAACTTTTCCACCAGCTTTAAGCACGACTTGAACAATTTTTTTGACGGCTTCTTCGAGAATTTTGTGTTCAAAAGAGTAGACTTTTACTCGCATTTTAGTAGTGGACATGTGGATGCTTTGTGATTAGCTGTAAAATATGTAAAAAAACAAGAAAAATTTTGCGAAAATTGTTAAAGTGAAGGTACTTTGAAAAAAAATCGCGGATAAATATATTATTGTTTTAGTTTTCAAAACTTGTCAAGAGAAAAATCATAAATCACCAAATCTTTGTTTTAAATTAGCATAAATTCGTATTGTAAGCGACATTTTCTAAATTTAATTTTTCCTGAAAAATCGTAGAAAATTACTTTTTTAATTGAAATTAACACAAAATTTTTGGAATGTAATCAAGACTTGAATTTGGGGGACTAGTGTCAAAAAATAAGGGACGGATGAGGTAAAATTGTCAATCACGTTGTTCAAATATTACTAGTAAAGCCAAAAACTCTTTCAATTTAATTCTCAAATAAAACCTGATATTCTTGACAAAATTTTTCAAAAAACACTGATTTAGTTGTTTTAATTATTCTGGCAATTTATGCTTTCACCAACTTTTTTTACTCAATTCAAACTTTGGCAGGGCAAACTAAAAACTAAAACTATTTTTGTATCAACTTTTTTGCTTTTAATTTCACTTTTTTGCGGGTTAAATAAATTCTTTGAAAGCAACTTTTAGCTTTACAAATTTTTCAAAAATACCCACCTCTAAGAAACATGTCCAACCTTATCACTTCTCAACAGTTTCTAAATCACCAAATTATAGGGCAAAATTTTGTTATTCACATTTGTCCAATTTGTAGCTCACATTCTCCTCAAATGAAAGTCATTGATTATAATGATTATAAAAACACCCTTGTATCTAAATGTAGTGTTTGCTGTGAGACCTTTATAATCAAACCTGAAAAGCAACTAACTATAACATACCAACAAAACCTTCAAATAAAAATAGAAACTATTCCAAACACTAAAAGTGAATATTACAAACATCTACAATACTGCCCTGAAGAAATTAAAACAGACTTTGAAGAAATGTTAAAAACTTATGATATTGGCTGCCACAAATCTTCTGTAGTTATGGCAAGAAGAACCATGCAAAATATAGCTAGAGGTGCTTTAACCAAAAATAACTTAACAGCTACCAGACCCAACGGTAAAACTAGTGAAGACTTAAAAGATGAATTAATAAAATTAAAAGATGAAGGAATTATTTTGAAAAAACTTTTGAAATGTACACTACAACTAGGAAAATAGCTAATTTTGGAGCTCACCCTGATGAAGATACAGATGATCAAATCACCCAAGAAGATACTGAGCAATGCATTGATTGTATAGTTTTATTTGTTAAAGAAATTTACGAAAAAGATGAGCTTTATGATAAAATATCCAATAATTCAAAAGTCCTTTGATAAATTAGAAGTCAAAAACTACAAACTCAATTCCCCAGAAAGCTGGAAAAAAGTAACTAAAGTGTCCAAAGAACAATACGAAAAAAGAGTTATTAATTTGCCACCAAATACGAGACAAAAGTTTATTCTAGATCTTCTTGAACAATATCTCTACCGCAATCCTGATACAATTGCCAAAGATTTTGCGACCATCTCAAGTATTCAAATATTATACTCAAATCTAGACCAAAATTAACCTAATTACTTAGGAAAATTATTCAGGAAATTCCCCCTCTTGAGGTATATTTCTTCCCAAAGAAATGTGTTGAGCGAAGCGATGGGTGGCAAGCGTAGCTTGAGGGGGTGGTTTCTGTTGACTGTATGTCAAAATTGATGCGGGTTTGGGTATAACTGAAAGTAGATAATATCTCTAAAAAATTAAACTCTATCTATTTGACTCAAAGCCTTGTTTAGCTGTTCCCAGTTCAAAGCCTTGCCGTGCCAGCCTTCCAAATTTTCCAAAAAATCAACCCCTTTTCCTTTACTGGTTTTGGCAATTATCATTTTTGGTTTGCGGATAGTGTTAGGATTTTCCAGAATTGCCTTATTTTCCACCTTTTGTAATTTTAGAATTTCTTGATAGGTTTTATCCAAATCTGCGAGATTATGCCCATTTACTTGCCAAACTTGCCAGCCAAAACTTGTTATTTTTTTTGCCAAAGAATCACTTTCCCAACCGTGTTGAGTTTCCCCAGTTTGCCCCAATCTATTCAGATCAACTATCCCAACCAAATTATTCAAACCATAAAAACTTGCCAAATTTAATACCTCCCAAACCGAGCCTTCTGCCATTTCTGAGTCGCCCAAAAGCACAAAAACATTAGGAATTTTGGAATTTTTACCATCATTTTCAAACTTTTTCCTTAAAGCTAGTGCCAGTCCCACTCCAATTCCAAGCCCTTGTCCAAGTGAGCCAGTTGTTGCCTCTGTCCAAACAAATCTTGGTGTAGGATGTCCTTCCAAAACACTGTCAAAATCACGGAAAGTCAAAAGTTCCTCGTCAGTCAAAACTCCAAGCTCTTTATAAAGTCCGTAAAATAACGGTGAGGCATGACCTTTGGAAAATATAAAGCGATCACAACCAATTTTATTTAGTTCAAGATTGAGTTCAAGGGCTGTGAATTTTTGATATTTTTGGTATTCGGGATGTCTAAAATTGTTGGCAAAAAGCAAGCTTACCATAATTTCCACTCCAGAAAGTGAAGAAGTAACATGACCAGAACCAGCGGCGGTTGTCATTTTTAGAATGTTTCGCCTGATATTTTGACAAATTTTCTCCATTTTTTGAAACTCCTCTTTTGACATATATTTTTGAATATTGAATAAAACTAAGATTTTTTATACCCAAACTAAATTGTACTGGTTAATTCGTAATTCTCAAACCATTGCGGGCTTGTTTGTCATTACGATTCCCCCGTCATTGCGAATGAGTGTAACGAATGGGTGCGGGAACGAAGAGACCAAGCGAGCGTAGCGAACAGACCCAAAGGGGAACAGAGGCTAACGAAGCAATCTATTAAACTTTAACTCATCTTTACTAGATTTTGCCACTAGATCAATTCATTTCATTCGTGATGACACCCTGTAGTTTTGTTCTTTACTGGTTAAGTTAATTATTTTTCATCCGTGATGACACTGACTTCATGGGTATATTTAATTTCAAATTGATTTTTTAACCAAAATTTAGTTTGTGTTTTGACATTTTGACACAAAGACTAATTATCAATAACTTCGCCGCCAGTTTTAGCCAAATTCATTTTTTGCTTGTATTTCAAAAGTGCTTCATCAGCTTGTAATTCAGCAACTTTTCGCTCCACTTCTTGACCCATAATAGCCGTGCGATTGTTATACATAGAGGCCGTCAAAGTAGCTTGGTTTTCAGCAGTTTGTTGATCCAATTTTCTCATTTGCTCGTCCACAGTTCCAGAAATATTGTCAGGGCTAGTTGCGACGGAAGAATCAAGAGCTTTGGCGATGCCAGCTTGGACAGTAGAAAAGCGATGCTCATCAATTTTACTGCGGATTTCTTCTTGTTTGGACTGAATTTCTTGGACACGAAGATCACGAACTTTTTGGATGTTATTGAGGTTAGTTTTGGCGTTTTCCAAATCTGTTGTGAGCTTGGCAATTTTGATTTCCACCTCCTGAAGCCTCAAAACAAACTGTTTCGCCATATTGTCATCCCCTAAAGACAAGGAAGCTTGAACTTTTTTATCTAAAGAAATTGCTTCTTCTTGGAATTTTGCCAATTCTTTTTGGAGTAAAATCACGGACGAACCGCTAATTGCCACGCTCTTATTAAGATCTGGAATAAGCTTTTGAAGTTCGGCAATGCTATTTTCCAAAAGCAAAACTGGATCTTCTACAGAGCCAACGAAACGATTCAAAAAAGACTGAATAATGCGACCAATACGAGCAAACATAATAAATAATTTAATAATTTTTTGGGAAAAAGTTGAAAAGTTAGGTTAAATTAAAAATTAAAATAGAAATCATTCAAAGCAAACTTAAAGCAAATTCAAAGTAAAATTCGTTTAAAAAAAATCTAATAAGAAAAATATCAATTATCAATTAGTTGTCAAGTCAAAAATAGAGCTTGTTAGTTTTTGGTTTTTGTTTTCCAGTTTAGACCATATTTTGTGGAATTTTTGGCACTCCAGTTTTTACTCATTTTCAAATGAATTTATAACCAGCCTCCAGTAAAATCCCCTTCTTTGTCAATTCGTTTGTAAGTGTGAGAGCCAAAATAGTCTCGCTGAGCTTGGATGAGATTGGTTGGTAGGTTTTTATTGGTAATAGAAAAAATATAGTCAAAAGTGGAATGAATGACTGGTTTTGGAGTTAAAGTACTAAAGTTTATAAAACTAATAGATTGTTGTAATTGATGAAATTCTATGTCTAATTTTTTATTTTCCATGAAATATTCATTTAAATCTTTTAGCATTTCACTTCTAATAATACAGCCACCTTGCCAAATTCGGCATACTTCTAAAATATCAACTTGCCATTTATAAATTTCATTTGCACAAACAATTAAATCTAAACCTTGTAAATAACTAACTGTAAAAACTGATTTCAAAACATACTTTAAAGTCGAAATGAGATCTTCTTGATTTAAATGGTTATTATTATTAACTTTTTTATTTTTAAAAAATATTTCTTTATTAAAACTCTGATTCCTTGCACTCATACTCCTTGCAAAAACCGCAGCAGCGATTGTCGGGACAGCAACTCCAAGTTCTAAAGCACTTTCCACTGTCCACGAACCAGTTCCTTTTGCTCCAGCTTGATCTTTGATTTTGTCCAAAAGATAAGACTTATTTTCTTGGCTATCCAAAAGACCCTTT
Source organism: Limisphaerales bacterium (assembly GCA_044238065.1). Taxonomy (GTDB): domain Bacteria; phylum Patescibacteriota; class JACMRA01; order JACMRA01; family JACMRA01; genus JBIIDY01. The sequence continues at coordinate 6,173 of JBIIDY010000040.1, forward strand.
ATACCTAAAAGACCCTTTATTTCAGCTAAAATGTCGGTGTAAAGACTGTCAAATAAAATAGTTTTCAACCCAAAATTTCTTGCCATTTCCAAGTTTCTCTCTTCATTGTCAATAAAAATCGCTTCTTTTAGATTGAAACTCCTTAAAAGTTGTTGAAAAGCCAATGGGTTGGGTTTTTCCACTCCAATTTGACAACTTCCGTATCCACCGCTAAAATACTGATAAACATCACTTTTGACAAACTCAACCAACTGATTAGGTGAAAGGTTGGAAAGGTAATAAAAATTGTATTTGTGGCTATTTTGCTCAATAAAAGACTTGGTTTTTTCAATCCAGTTATTTTGACCATCATCTTTCCAAATTACCCCATAAATATCAAAAATTAGATTTGGTTTTGTCTTTGAATTTTCTTCGCCCAAATCATCCTTAGTTTCAAAAATTTTCACAGTAATATCCAACAAAAAACTCTTTAGTTCTCCTTGATTTAATTCCGCAAAAACATTATGAATTTCCTCATTGGAATACGAATTGTATCTTAAAATATCATAAATCTCAGCGATTCCCTGCATTATCGCATATTCAATCCCGTTATGAACCATTTTGACAAAATGTCCACTCGCTCCATTTCCAACATTGGTAACACATTTCCCGTCGCTAAAGTCCGTGGCTGCAACCTTCTCCAAAAAAGGTAAAAGATGATCCACAACCTCTTTTTTACCACTCGGCATCAGACTCGGTCCGTGCAAAGCTCCTTCACTACCACCGCTAATTCCGCAACCGATAAGGTGGAAAGTAGCGATTTTAGGTTTTTGAACTATCCTATCAGCATCAATAAAGCAAAATACTTGATACTTGCCTTTTAACTCAATTTCTAATTCTTGCCATAATCGTAGCTTTTCTTCTTCCCAACCTTTCTCCTCTTCTTTATCATTAAAACCAGAATTTGTTGGATCAGATAGGTTTAATATTGAATCATAAGTTTTTGCCCATTTCAACAACCTTTGGCGGAGGGGTTGACTAATTGGCAGATCGTCAAGATTAATATCTCCAACTACTTTTTCGTCGTGCCACCACAATGGCGAACAGCCATAATCAGACATCAATTTTATTTTGGGTAATTCATGATTACTAAACTCACCCTGTCTTCTTTTTGTATCTTTCCAGTGACTATTTCCACAATCTATCACAATATCATTTTTATCCAAAAAAGGTATGATTTGCTCAATAGTTTCATCCGTCGCCTCACCAGATTTCACCAAAAGAAAAATTTTACGAGGAAGTTCCAAGCTGTCAATTGCATCTTTCAAATCTGCAAAACCCTCTAAATTTGGATTTTTTTCAGCCAATAATTCTTCAGTTTTATTGAAACTGCGATTATAAACTGCGGTTTTCACACCTTTGGAAGCGAAATTTTTGGCAAAGTTTTTACCCATTACTGCCATTCCAATTATTAAAACTTGGTTTTTAGAATTATTTAAATTAGACATATTTTTGACTGGAAATTTGTAAAATGATATTAAAACTAAACTTTGATTAAAACTATACCCAAACTAGCATTAACTTTTGCTTGGTAATTTTTTGAAAAGCTAAAAGAATGAAGTCATGGTCATCACGAATGAAATGAAGTGATCTTGTGGCAAAATCTAGTAAAACTAGGTTTGAAGTGAAAAGATTGCTTCGCTACACTCGCAATGACAAAGAGGCCCGTAATGGTGTGAAAATTACGAATTAACTAGTACAGGTTGGTTTAGATTTGGGTATAAATTAAAATTTGTAAAAAGTGTTTGAATTATAGTTAAAATCAACTCTTGTGATATTTTGTCTTTATAATTTTTGAACATTTTCTTGTCAAGCTGGGATTTTTTTTGAAAATCTAAATTTTTGGAAATTAAAAATAGCTAAAAATAGCTAAAAATCAATTTGTAATTTTATTTGGACATTAAATTCAATCAAAGTTTATGTTTTTTTGAATTTTTGACTTGACTGTTTTGAATAAAAAAATTACTCTTGTGCTATTGATTTTAGCCTGAAACTGAAATTTCTGGAATAAAAACCACTTAAAATTAAGATAAAAACTACACTTCCAAACTCCAAATTCCTGTTTTTCCAAGTTTTGTGATTTTCAGAATTTGCGTTGAATTTTCACCAAAAAATAAGTTTGAAATAATTTTAGGAATAAATTTAAAATAAAAATGCGGAAATCAAGGAGAAAATAGTTTGAAATAAAATTAAAAAAAATCACTATAGCTAATCCGTATTAAACCTTTACATTTTTTTAGTCGGCTTGAAAATATAAACTTTCCATTGTTCTTTGTAATTTACTGATAAATTGGGCAATTTAACATTTCACGGATTTTTACTTTTTCGTAAAGTTGCTATAGAAATCGGCTATAAAAATAAACTTTTCAATTTAAAAAACTCAAATGTCTATGCAAAATGGCTTGGTTTCAGTCATAATTCCTACCAAAAATTCCGCCGAGCTTTTGACAAAGTGTTTGGATTCGGTAATTTCACAGAGTTATAAAAATTTGGAAATTATCTTGGTTGACAATAATTCCAGTGATAAAACCAAGGAAATTGCTGCCAAATATACAAACCTTGTTTTTAATCAAGGGCCAGAAAGGTCAGCTCAAGTGAATTTTGGTGTGACCAAAGCGAGTGGAGAATTTGTCTATAAAATTGATTCGGATTTTGTTCTAGAAAAAGAAGTTATTGCCCAGTGCGTTGCCGAAATTACCAAGGGTTTCGACGCAATTGTAGTTCACAATTCTCCTGACGTGCGAGTGAGTTGGATTGCCAGAATTCGCAAGTTTGAGGTAGATATGTACAAATATGACATTACGCACTCATCGGCTCGTTTTGTCAAAAAATCAGTTTATGAACAAATTGGCGGTTTTGATGAATCGGTCACGGCTGGGGAAGACTATGATTTTCAGAATAAACTCAATCGCAGTGGCTTCAAAACTGGCTTTATTGAGGCTGAAGCGTTGCACTTGGGAGAGCCAACTAGCCTGTGGAAACATCTCAAAAAATACTACGATTACGGACGAGATTTTGTTAATTACCAAAGCAAAAATAAAACAGAAAGTGGTGCTCAACTTGGTTTTTTTCGCAAAGTTTATTTTCAAAATTGGCAAAAATTCCTGACAAATCCAGTTATCGGTGTTGCTTTTATTTTTTACCACGTTACCAAATATGCTTTTGGGGCGATGGGTTTTTTGGTCGCCAAAATCAATAAAATTTCATAAAAAATTCTGCTAACACTTCAAGAAAGTCATCTTTTTGAAAATAATTTTGAAAATAATAATTGGAAAGTTTAACTCTGGACAATTCCAAAAATATCGCTAATAATTCCAAAAGTTTAAAATAAAAACCTCAAAAATTTCTCAAAATAATTTCTTGCTCTCAAGATAATTTCTCAAGCCTGTTTCTCAAAAATGTTTCAAAAATATAGTATTTTAGTGTTTTGAGTTTGGTTCATAATTTTGTGCTTAAGTTAGCTTATTTCCCATTAATTTACCTGTGAATTTATCAGAGTTTTTTCCAAATTGACAAAAGATAATAAAACTGCTAACGTTTGCCAAACATTAAACGGCTATTTTCATTGATAATTAGGTGTTGGTTTATGTTAATTCGTGTTAATTTTTTTGTGAGAGTTATTTTTAATTTTTTATATGATTTCCTTTAATAGTTTGGTGAGTTTGGCTGGATTTTTGGTTATAATGGCTATTTTGGCGATTATTTTTTGGAGACAGATTGGTTTTATAGTCGGAAGTTTATTCAAAATTTTTGTCGGAAATATTTTTTTTGCCCTAGCTTTTGGAATTGGTTTGACCAGTTTTTTGGTTGGCAGTTTTCTTAATCCTTGGGGCTGGCCATTGACTATTTTGGCTTTATTTATCACCTTTACCAAGTTTTATGAGTGGATTGATGATCGTTTTCTTGATGAGAAAATCGGTGGCTGGATCGTTTCGCAAAAATACACTTTTGTCCAAATAATTCCCAATATCAACAGCGATGCGACTATTGGGCAAATGGAAAAGTTTTTGGTGGCAATTAGCTCGGTTTATGGTAACCGTACCCAGAAAGATTTTAGAACCAGCGGCAAGTTTTATGACGAATTTACTTTTGAAATTCACTCTGATGGTGGGAAAGTGGCGATGTATGTCAGGATGAACAAAGATAGTAGTCTGCCAGTATTTATGACCGCTGCCCAAACTCATTTTCCCAAAGTACAGTTTGTGGAAGTAGCGAATCCTTGCGAGAACTGGCCTGAAAAATGGCAAGAAATGAACAAAAAATACCAACACTTAATTGGAGCGGAATTGACTTTTCCGGGAAGTGATCTCTTTCCAACCAAAAATGTAACTGATTTACAACGAGAAAATACCGAAAACCAATTAGTCAAAGATCCATTTCTAGTACTGGTCAAAAGTTTGGAGCAAGTAAATCCTGAAGATTACGTGGTTATTCAGTTTATTTGTAGACCTTTTGATCACGCTAAAGTTGTGGGTAAAAAATGGAAAACTCAACTTGCATCACTCAAAAAAGAACTAGCAAACAACGCTGAAGTCGCTCGTGGTAAAGGTGGTTTAATTCAGCCTTACACGCTACAAGAGGAGAATTTGATCAATTCCTGTGAGCAAAAAATGTCCAATGTCAATTTTCATATCAAAGCCAGAGCGGTGCTTTTTGGTGCCAAAATTACCAGTAAAAGATATTTACCAGGTTTGATGGGCTACTTAAAAATATTTTACACCGACCGTCAAGTCATTATTCCCAAAGAAAAAACGTGGGACGAATCAGACAACGCGACTTGGGGGCCATTTTGGGACAAACTTTACTGGGCGCCAGAACAAGAAAAACGACGACGAGAAATGTATCTTGCCTTAATCAAAAGAAGCGGTGGACGTGGTGGCGACAAAAACTTTTGGGATGTTCGCAGTCTTGCCGCAATTTTCCATATTCCCAACACCAATTTTACCCGCGGTGTTTTGAGCAGTGAATTTTTACAGACAGGAGCAGCTATTTCCGATGTT
>JBIIDY010000159.1:0-3124 GCA_044238065.1 Limisphaerales bacterium
TTTCTACAATACTTTTGATGTTTCGCTATATATTATCTATATTTATCGCCCTGATGGGGTTTGTTTATCTTGCAGATTCACTTTTTGGTTCATTTTTAATCTTAATAAGTGCAGTTTTATTTTTTCAAAACTTCCAGTCTGTAATTAGACTTAAGCTGAATAAGTTTAAATCAGTATTTTGTTATTTGATTGGTTTTGTTTTGTTGGTTGTTGGTATTTCTATTTATGCAAGTAGCCCAAGTTATATTGCTAGAATGGACAAAATTCGCGAAGAAGAGAAAGAAGCCCAAGCAAAAAAAGATGAAGAAACACTGGCTGAAAATATTCAAAAGCAAAAAGAGCAAGAACTTGCAAGCAGTGTCCAAAAATCAAAAGATGATGAAACTAAAGCCAAAGAAGAAGCAAGAAATAATGCCAAAAAAAGAGCGGACGAATATGCAAAAAATGTTTCTATGTTTAGCGGTCAAAATGGTTTTTGGTTAATAAACAAAAATGAAAAACCTCTAAAAATCCAAAATTTAAGTTTAAACTATAACATGGCAAATCCTTCAAAATATTATGATTTTACTTACCCTCAAGGTTCTGAATTAAACAATATTAGAAAACAAGAAGTTAAGAATGGTCAGGAATCTAAAGTTTTTAGTTATACAGAATTTGCAGATTTCCCTAACGAAAGTGTATTTTTTGTAAAAGGATATAATAAAGTTAATAACATCCAAGTCCAAGCAAGTTTTGAAGATGATTTGAGTAGTTATGGTATAAATGAATTTACAACAACTTGGAATACTAATTAGTTTTTTAATTTCAATATTAAATAGCAAAACTTCCACCCAATCTTCAACCAGCAAACAACCGCTTATTGGAAACTAACAATCAACAAAACTATGTTCTCAAAGACAATTCAGTAGTTTTTTATGGAATGGCTGAAGAAAATACCTACCCAATCTTGATGGTTAATAATACCGACATTTCGGCTTTGGAATCTACTCAAACCAGCTGCACAGCCACCGATCAAAACAATCAAGAACGACCAATCAAAAAATCTCCAGACGAGACCGTGACTAAGTCAAACAAACATTGTTTGTGGAAAATTGAAGTCAAATTTGAAGATTTGTATAATTTACTCAAAGCCAAAGATGCTCTCAATACCAGCAGTCAAGGCACAAAACCCGGTTCAACTCCAACCGAAGGTGTTTATCTAGTTCAGTGGCTAGATGAGGATCAAAGCGGAAATTTTAGTGAATTTAGCCAGTAATATCTGTTAGAATTTGATAAAACTAAACCGCAGTTTTTTGATATTCAAAAGGCGGATTCAAACAAATTTAATCGCCTAATTGACTGGAAACAGAATGGAGAAACAACTCACTACAGCGATGGACGAGGAAATTTACCACCAATAACCAACCAACTAGACTTGAATTTGTCTGGAATAACCGAACAGCTCGCCGATGTGGAATACTATTTGATTGATAATACTGGTCAAAATGTCCAAAATCAAGCCAAAGTTTTTGTAAATAGCAAAGATCAAAAACATCAAATCTCATTTAAACTAGGAGATAAAACAGCCGATAAAGATTGACAAATTGGGCTGGCTCAAGATGGAAATTACCAAATTTGTTACAATTCCGCTGATTCGGCGGACAATGAGCTGGGAATGAGATGTTTTGCGGTTGAGAGGGATACCAAAAGTCCTGCTAAAGCCAATCTAAAATTAGAAAAAACTGGTGAAGTAAATAGTGAATTTTTAAATCTTTCCATAGATGGAGAAGCTTATACTAAAGCCAAAATTATCCTAACAGGTTCAGACGGAACAAATTTAAGTTTTTCCAAAAATCTAAACAGCCAAGGTAAATTTACGGATTCTAATCTCTTGGGAAAAAGTATGGTCTGCGGAAATGACTACACTGTCTCCGTAGAACTTTTGGATAGAGCCCAGAACTCCAGTGGACTTTCCGAACCTCTGAAAATTTCTAGCAGTTTTTGTCATACTTTTGGCAGAGGTGGAGAAGGAACTGCCGAAAACCCATATTTAGATAAAAATGGCTCAGATTTGCCAGCTGTAAAAATGAATATTCGTATAAAATATGGTCAAAGTTACCAAATTTCCGATCTTGATATTCCAGCTCCTTACCTTACTTTTATTTGGACTAAACCTGAGGAAATCGTGGATTTATACGGAATTGGCATAGAAAAAAATCACAAAATTGAGGCCAATGTTACGGTTGAGTATTTGACTAGAAACGAGGCTTTTGATTATTGTAGTTTGGACAGGAATTTTTTTAATCCTTTTGACGAAAAATTTAAATGTGTTGAAAAGGCTATGAATATAGGAAATTATGCCGTTTGGCATTTTACCGATGTAGAATTACCATGTTTCAAACTTAACCTTTATTGCACCAACGAAAAATATGCAAACTGGAAAAAGACTGAAGACAAAGGTCAAACCCAGCAACAAGTCCAAAATGTTATGATTACTTTTTCAAAACAAAATCAAGCCGATTCCTTTATTTCTAATCTTTGGAATGACGACGAAAAAGGTAAGTTTAAACAAGAATTTAAGCTAAAACAAGAAGTAAATACGGATGATTTGATACGAGCTAGAGTTTCAATTTTTGGAGATTTTGAGGTAGAAAATATGTCAATCAATTATCGAGGAACAAACAGCCAAGAAGCCCAACAAAACAGCGGACTACAAAGTGGTTTTTCAAACACCTTGATTGTAGAAAAATCAAAGTTTATATTGATTGGTGATAAAATTGCTAAAGTTCTTGATGTCCCGTATTTTAATCAATATTTAAGTAAAGACGGAATTGAAGGTGAGCCTCCTTTTGGTTGGCAGATGTGCGGGGCTGCTTCGTCAACTATGATTGCGGCTTATTTTGGTAAAATCCCATGGGATAAAAGCAAAGGAGACTGGGATGCAAAAAGATTTGCATATAGAGATGAAGGAATGAATTTGCCAAATAAATGTTTTAAAAAAAGGTAATTATGCATATTAGTGTTGACAAATTTTTGATTAATCGCTATTTAATCAATAAAACACTACTATGCCTAAAAATACGAATAATATTTACACTAAATTACATAGAGTCTGTAGCAAATGTGGAAGCTATAATATTAACAA